>CAUTTK010000029.1:0-16857 GCA_963541475.1 uncultured Streptococcus sp.
ATGAGATTCATCTTTTTCTCCAGACTTTTAGCTTGAGCTCAACTCAACTAACTTGGGCTTTTAGCCCGAGTTCAATTCAACTTGTAAATCTACAAGTCGAAACCAACAATAGCATGAAAACATTGAGAACGGGTAGGTCCTGCCTATCCGTTTTTATTAAAATCGTGTTATAATAGAATAGAAATCAAAAATAAATAGGAGAAACAAACCTCATGGCACGCGAATTTTCACTTGAAAAAACTCGTAATATCGGTATCATGGCTCACGTCGATGCTGGTAAAACAACAACTACTGAGCGTATTCTTTACTACACTGGTAAAATCCACAAAATCGGTGAAACTCACGAAGGTGCGTCACAAATGGACTGGATGGAGCAAGAGCAAGAGCGTGGTATCACTATCACATCTGCTGCGACAACAGCTCAATGGAACAACCACCGCGTAAACATCATCGACACACCAGGACACGTGGACTTCACAATCGAAGTACAACGTTCTCTTCGTGTATTGGATGGTGCGGTTACCGTTCTTGACTCACAATCAGGTGTTGAGCCTCAAACTGAAACAGTTTGGCGTCAAGCAACTGAGTACGGAGTTCCACGTATCGTATTTGCCAACAAGATGGACAAAATCGGTGCTGACTTCCTTTACTCTGTAAGCACACTTCACGATCGTCTTCAAGCAAATGCACACCCAATCCAATTGCCAATCGGTTCTGAAGATGACTTCCGTGGTATCATCGACTTGATCAAGATGAAAGCTGAAATCTATACTAACGACCTTGGTACAGATATCCTTGAAGAAGATATTCCAGCTGAATACCTTGACCAAGCTCAAGAATACCGTGAAAAATTGGTTGAAGCAGTTGCTGAAACTGATGAAGAATTGATGATGAAATACCTCGAAGGTGAAGAAATCACTAACGAAGAATTGAAAGCTGGTATCCGTAAAGCGACTATCAACGTTGAATTCTTCCCAGTATTGTGTGGTTCTGCCTTCAAGAACAAAGGTGTTCAATTGATGCTTGATGCGGTTATTGACTACCTTCCAAGCCCACTTGACATCCCAGCAATCAAAGGTATCAACCCAGATACAGACGAAGAAGAAACTCGTCCAGCATCTGACGAAGAGCCATTTGCAGCTCTTGCCTTCAAGATCATGACTGACCCATTCGTAGGTCGTTTGACATTCTTCCGTGTTTACTCAGGTGTTCTTCAATCAGGTTCATACGTATTGAACACTTCTAAAGGTAAACGTGAACGTATCGGACGTATCCTTCAAATGCACGCTAACAGCCGTCAAGAAATTGACACTGTTTACTCAGGTGATATCGCTGCTGCCGTTGGTTTGAAAGATACTACAACTGGTGACTCATTGACAGATGAAAAAGCTAAAATCATCCTTGAGTCAATCAACGTTCCAGAACCAGTTATCCAATTGATGGTTGAGCCAAAATCTAAAGCTGACCAAGACAAGATGGGTATTGCCCTTCAAAAATTGGCTGAAGAAGATCCAACATTCCGCGTTGAAACAAACGTTGAAACTGGTGAAACAGTTATCTCTGGTATGGGTGAGCTTCACCTTGACGTCCTTGTTGACCGTATGCGTCGTGAGTTCAAAGTTGAAGCGAACGTAGGTGCTCCTCAAGTATCTTACCGTGAAACATTCCGCGCTTCTACTCAAGCACGTGGATTCTTCAAACGTCAGTCTGGTGGTAAAGGTCAATTCGGTGATGTATGGATTGAATTTACTCCAAACGAAGAAGGTAAAGGATTTGAATTCGAAAACGCAATCGTCGGTGGTGTGGTTCCTCGTGAATTTATCCCAGCGGTTGAAAAAGGTTTGGTAGAATCTATGGCTAACGGTGTTCTTGCAGGTTACCCAATGGTTGACGTTAAAGCTAAGCTTTACGATGGTTCATACCACGATGTCGACTCATCTGAAACTGCCTTCAAGATCGCTGCATCTCTTGCACTTAAAGAAGCTGCTAAGACAGCACAACCAGCTATCCTTGAGCCAATGATGCTTGTAACAATCACTGTTCCAGAAGAAAACCTTGGTGATGTTATGGGTCACGTAACTGCTCGTCGTGGACGTGTAGATGGTATGGAAGCACACGGTAACAGCCAAATCGTTCGTGCTTACGTTCCACTTGCTGAAATGTTCGGTTACGCAACAGTTCTTCGTTCTGCATCTCAAGGACGTGGTACATTCATGATGGTATTTGACCACTACGAAGATGTACCTAAGTCAGTACAAGAAGAAATCATTAAGAAAAACAAAGGTGAAGACTAATCTGTCCTCACTCTAGAAGGAAGTCACTTAGTGGCTTCCTTTTGTCTTTAGAAAATACCTCTAAATATGGTAAAATAGTAGGAGAATAATGTGAGGAAAATGAATGTCAAATAGTTTTGAAATTTTGATGAATCAACTGGGGATACCTGCTGAAATGAGACAGACTCCTGCTTTAGCACAGGCCGATATTGAGCGAGTTGTGGTTCATAAAATTAGTAAGGTATGGGAGTTTCATTTCGTATTTTCTAATATTTTACCGATTGAAATCTTTTTAGAATTAAAGAAAGGTTTAAGCGAAGAATTTTCTAAGACAGGCAATAAAGCTGTTTTCGAAATCAAGGCTCTGTCTCAAGAATTTTCAAATCAACTCTTGCAGTCCTACTATAGAGAGGCTTTTTCTGAGGGGCCATGTGCTAGTCAAGGTTTTAAGTCCCTTTATCAGAATTTGCGAGTTCGTGCGGAGGGCAATCAACTCTTTATTGAAGGCTCTGAGGCGATTGATAAGGAACATTTTAAGAAGAATCATCTTCCTAATTTAGCGAAACAACTTGAAAAGTTTGGTTTTCCAACTTTTAATTGTCAAGTAGAGAAAAATGATGTGCTGACCCAAGAGCAGGAAGAGGCCTTTCATGCTGAAAATGAGCAGATTGTTCAAGCTGCCAATGAGGAAGCGCTCCGTGCTATGGAACAACTAGAACAGATGGCACCTCCTCCAGCGGAAGAGAAACCAGCCTTTGATTTTCAAGCGAAAAAAGCTGCAGCTAAACCGAAGCTGGATAAGGCAGAGATTACTCCTATGATTGAAGTGACGACTGAGGAAAATCGTCTGGTCTTTGAAGGGGTTGTTTTTGATGTGGAGCAAAAAGTGACCAGAACAGGGCGTGTTTTGATCAACTTTAAAATGACAGACTACACTTCCAGTTTTTCGATGCAAAAGTGGGTTAAGAACGAGGAAGAGGCTCAGAAATTTGATCTAATTAAGAAAAATTCTTGGCTCCGAGTCCGTGGGAATGTGGAGATGAATAACTTCACACGCGATTTGACTATGAATGTGCAGGATGTGCAGGAAGTTGTTCACTATGAGCGGAAGGATTTGATGCCAGAAGGTGAGCGTCGAGTTGAGTTTCATGCTCATACTAACATGTCGACTATGGATGCTCTGCCAGAAGTAGAGGAAATCGTTGCGACAGCTGCTAGGTGGGGACATAAGGCGGTTGCCATTACCGACCATGGAAATGTTCAATCTTTCCCACACGGGTATAAGGCGGCCAAAAAAGCTGGAATTCAGCTGATTTATGGAATGGAAGCCAATATTGTGGAAGATCGAGTTCCTATCGTTTATAACGAAGTGGAGATGGACTTGTTAGAAGCGACCTATGTGGTCTTTGACGTTGAAACGACAGGACTATCAGCTATTTATAATGACTTGATTCAGGTTGCGGCCTCTAAGATGTACAAGGGGAATGTCATTGCTGAATTTGATGAATTTATCAATCCTGGGCATCCCTTGTCGGCCTTTACCACGGAGTTGACTGGAATTACAGATGATCATGTCAAAAATGCTAAGCCACTGGAACAAGTTTTACAGGAATTTCAAGAATTTTGTAAGGATACTGTCCTAGTCGCCCACAATGCGACCTTTGACGTCGGATTTATGAATGCTAATTATGAGCGTCATGGTCTGCCGAAGATTAGTCAGCCAGTTATTGATACGCTGGAGTTTGCTAGAAACCTCTATCCTGAGTATAAACGTCATGGTCTGGGACCGTTGACCAAGCGTTTTGGTGTGGCTCTAGAACATCACCACATGGCCAACTACGACGCGGAAGCTACTGGTCGTTTGCTCTTCATCTTTATCAAAGAGGTGACAGAAAAACATGGTGTGACCGACTTGGCTAGACTAAACATTGATTTGATTAGTCCAGACTCTTATAAAAAAGCTCGGATCAAGCATGCGACCATCTATGTCAAGAATCAGGTGGGGCTAAAAAATATCTTTAAGCTGGTTTCGTTGTCTAATACTAAGTACTTTGAAGGGGTACCACGGATTCCGAGAACGGTTCTAGATGCCCATAGGGAGGGCTTGATTTTGGGGTCAGCTTGCTCGGAGGGTGAAGTTTTTGACGCAGTCGTTTCCCAAGGTGTGGATGCGGCGGTTGAGGTGGCCAAGTATTATGACTTTATCGAGATAATGCCACCAGCTATCTATGCGCCATTGATCGCCAAGGAGCAGGTCAAGGATATGGAGGAACTCCAGACCATTATCAAGAGTTTGATAGAGGTTGGAGACCGTCTTGGCAAGTCCGTTCTTGCTACGGGAAATGTCCACTATATCGAACCAGAAGAAGAGATTTATCGAGAAATTATCGTCCGTAGTTTGGGTCAGGGGGCGATGATTAATAGAACGATTGGTCATGGTGAACATGCTCAACCAGCTCCTCTCCCAAAAGCTCATTTTAGAACGACTAATGAGATGTTGGATGAATTTGCCTTCTTGGGAGAAGATTTAGCTCGGAAACTGGTTATTGAAAATACCAATGCCTTGGCAGAAATCTTTGAACCCGTTGAGGTTGTTAAGGGTGACTTGTACACGCCTTTCATCGACAAGGCTGAAGAAACAGTTGCTGAGCTGACCTATAAGAAAGCTTTTGAGATTTATGGAAATCCGCTGCCAGATATTGTTGATTTGCGGATTGAAAAAGAATTAACATCCATTCTGGGGAATGGCTTTGCCGTGATTTATCTGGCCTCGCAGATGCTGGTACAACGTTCTAATGAACGGGGTTACTTGGTTGGTTCTCGTGGGTCTGTCGGATCTAGTTTCGTTGCGACCATGATTGGGATTACAGAGGTTAATCCTCTCTCTCCTCACTATGTCTGTGGTCAGTGTCAGTACAGCGAATTTATCACCGATGGTTCTTACGGTTCAGGTTTTGATATGCCTAATAAGGACTGTCCAAACTGTGGTCACAAACTCAGTAAAAATGGGCAGGATATTCCGTTTGAGACCTTCCTTGGTTTTGACGGTGACAAGGTTCCCGATATTGACTTGAACTTCTCGGGAGAAGATCAGCCTAGCGCCCACTTGGATGTGCGTGATATCTTTGGTGAAGAATATGCCTTCCGTGCAGGAACGGTTGGTACGGTAGCTGCTAAAACTGCCTATGGATTTGTCAAGGGCTATGAGCGTGATTACGGGAAGTTCTATCGTGATGCAGAGGTGGAGCGTCTAGCCCAAGGGGCGGCTGGTGTCAAGCGGACAACGGGACAACACCCGGGGGGAATCGTTGTTATTCCTAACTACATGGATGTCTACGACTTTACGCCTGTTCAGTATCCAGCAGATGACGTGACGGCTGAATGGCAAACGACTCACTTTAACTTCCACGATATCGATGAGAACGTCCTCAAACTTGATGTGCTGGGACATGATGATCCGACCATGATTCGGAAATTGCAGGACTTGTCTGGGATTGACCCTAATGAAATTCCTATGGATGACGAAGGCGTGATGGCCCTCTTTTCTGGGACTGACGTGCTAGGGGTGACTCCTGAACAAATCGGAACGCCAACGGGCATGCTGGGAATTCCAGAGTTTGGAACCAACTTTGTACGTGGGATGGTAGACGAGACGCATCCGACGACCTTTGCGGAGTTGCTTCAGCTGTCTGGATTATCCCATGGTACCGATGTCTGGTTGGGAAATGCTCAGGATTTAATCAAGCAAGGGATTGCGGATCTGTCGACCGTTATCGGTTGTCGGGACGATATCATGGTTTACCTCATGCATGCTGGCCTCGAGCCTAAGATGGCCTTTACTATCATGGAAAGGGTACGTAAGGGCTTGTGGCTCAAGATTTCAGAAGAGGAACGCAATGGCTATATCGAAGCTATGAAGGCCAACAAGGTGCCAGAGTGGTATATCGAGTCCTGTGGGAAAATCAAGTACATGTTCCCTAAAGCCCATGCGGCAGCCTACGTTATGATGGCCTTGCGTGTAGCTTACTTCAAGGTTCACCATCCGATTTATTATTACTGTGCTTACTTCTCAATCCGTGCTAAGGCTTTTGATATCAAGACCATGGGTGCGGGCTTGGATGCCATCAAGCGTAGAATGGAAGAAATCGCTGAAAAACGGAAGAACAATGAAGCCTCTAATGTGGAAATTGACCTCTATACAACCCTTGAGATTGTCAATGAGATGTGGGAACGTGGTTTCAAGTTTGGCAAACTCGATCTCTACCGCAGTCAGGCGACAGAGTTCCTCATCGATGGGGATACCCTCATCCCGCCATTTGTAGCAATGGATGGTCTGGGAGAGAACGTTGCCAAGCAGTTGGTAAGAGCGCGTGAAGAGGGTGAGTTCCTCTCCAAAACAGAACTACGCAAACGTGGTGGCCTCTCATCTACCTTGGTTGAAAAAATGGATGAAATGGGAATTCTAGGAAATATGCCAGAGGATAACCAGTTGAGTTTATTTGATGAGTTGTTTTAAAAAAAAAAATAACAGACGGACAAATATTGTCCATCTGTTTTGTTATACTTATGGTATAAAAGAGAAAGAGGTTTAAATGATGAATAATACAGGCTTAAATAAAAAATATCAATTTGAAAATTTTGTAGAAAAAGATGGTAATGTTTTAGCAAAGAAAGAAGCCGTAGAAGTAGTAAAGAACTTAGGCTTAAAATACAATCCATTTTATATTTATGGGGAATCGGGTTCAGGAAAAACACATCTCCTTCAAGCAATTGTAAATAAGGTTCTTGAGAACAATCCAGAAAAGCGAGTAAAATATATTTCTGCCGAAAACTTATTAGAAAATGAGCTAGAAATACAAAAAGTTAGAGGTGAGGAGTTGGATCTTCTACTAGTAGATGATATTCAGGTATTGGGAGAAAAAGATGATATGATTCAAGAAAAATTTTTCAATCTCTTTAATTCTTTCTTTGGTAGGAAAACGCAAATTGTTTTATCAGGTAATTCTGAACCAGATCAGTTGAAAAATATTCAATCTCGTTTGATTGTGCGTTTTAAGTGGGGAATGACAGCGTGTCTAAGATCGCTTGAAGATTAACAAAAAGGACTGCAAATGAATGATCAAGAGAGATTACTAACGATTTTTTTACGTTTACAGTTAGGTACTTCATTAGGAAAAAAGCAACTGGCTCAGGAATTTGAGGTTAGTGAAAAGACGATACAGAGAGATTTTTCGCTACTACGTGATATTTTATCTAGTAACACCAGTTATAGTGGAGATTTGCTTTATAACCGTAAGACGAATAAGTATTGTTTAGCAAGTAAGGCAGTTTTTAATAAAAAGGATATACTCGTTATTTCAAAGATTTTATTGGAAAATCGAGCACTGAATTGGCCAGAAATTGATAGCTTACTAAAAAATTTACTGGTCTTGGTTCCCCGTGCTGATCAGAAAGAAATTGAGCAGATCATTGGCAGTGAAAAACTTAACTATGCTCCCTTAACAGATCAACAAAATAGGATAGAGAAAATTTGGAATTTATCAGAAGCTATTTTGCATGAACAGGTTCTAGATATTGTCTATCAAAAACCTTATTCTGAGTCTTCTAAGAGGCAGACTGTTTTACCAGTCTCTCTTTACTATGATAGTCATTATTTCTATCTGGTTGTTTACCAGTTGAAACATGCTACTTATATTACTTTAAGAGTAGATCGTATCCAGTCATGGTCTCTTAGTGGTATAGAGAAACCCTCTATTTCTTATCGAGATAAATTTAGAGATGGTGACATTCGTAACGAGAGAGTGGATGCTTTTATCGGGAAGAAAATCAGTATTGAAATTGAGTACTTGTACGATCCGACTATTGTGATGGATCAATTTCCAAATGCAAAAATAGTTGGGAAAAATGGTGACTGGACTCATTTTCAGTTTGAAAGTCAGCATACACCAGGGCTTAAACGCTGGTTACTGGGACAAGGGGAAGCAGTTACTGTTTTGTCTCCTCGGATTTTAGTAGAGGATATGAAGCAAACAGTTCAAGAAATGATAGATAAATATAGATGAGGATAAAATGACTATTCAATTTACTTCTAAAAAGGTTGGAGAACTACTGAAAGAAGGGAACTTGCGGATTCCTTCTTATCAAAGACCATATAAATGGAACAGAAAACATATCCGTAATCTTTTTTATGATTTACGAGATGCTATGGGGAAAAAGGAATATCAGATTGGTTCCGTTATCTTACATGAAAATGATGGATACTTAGATATTGTCGATGGACAGCAACGGCTAATTTCAATTTCTTTGTTTCTGCATTTATTAGATAGTTTAGAGAATTATAAGGGTGCTAATCAACTGCTGAGTGCTGAAGAATTTGGAGAGTTATCTTGCTATCATGCGAGTGAAAATTATAATGAGTGGGAAAATTTGACTCAATTGGTTGGCGAAAATCAGTCAAAAGATATTTGCAATTTTTTATTGGAAAATTGTTCTGTCTCCGTGATTACTATGCCACAGGAACGATTATCTGAAGCCTTTCAGTTATTTGATTCTCAGAATAATCGTGGAAAATCTTTAGAACCTCATGATTTACTCAAAGCCTATCATCTTCGCAAGGAAGATTCAGAAGATGAAAAGATTGTTGAAAAGTGGGAGCAATTTGTGGAAGATAAAGATTTAAGTCTCAAAGAGTTATTTGATAAACATCTTTTTCGTATGAGACGTTGGTCCCGAGGAGAGACTGGATTGACAAACAAGCGTTATGGTTCTTATCTCCGTTTTACAGAGGATTTTATTGACGATTTTAAAGGCGTTGATTTGAATCAGAACTTCCCATATCTAGAATTGTATCGTCATATTGAAAACCTCCCCATGTCCATTACTATGCCAATCATTGATGGAAGTAAATTTTTTGAGTATATTGAATCTGCTCATGAAACCATTAAAGAACATAAAGATTTTTTAAATGAAGAGTTAGGATTTTCTGATATTCCTGAAGGGGAAGAAAAAAATCTAACTTATCCAGAAGGTATGTTGAACATTTATAATAGCTCAAAAGGACGCTACCTTAAGTGCCACAATATATTCTTAAATATATGCTCGCTTTTTGCAGATAGATTTGGAAAAGATGAGTTATCAAAGGAGATAGTAGAGACCCTGTTTATTTGGTCTTATTACCCACGAGTTAAGTCTAAAGCTATATATGATGCAACGGTAGGGAAATACGCTGCTGGTGGAAGTTTTAGACAAAAAGAGGCTCAAAAGCTATTTCAACTTTTATCCCATGCTGTCACCCCGAATGATTTCATGATCAAGATAGATAGAGAGCTATTTGAAAATTATACTGTGGACAAGATTATAGAAGAGGAAAAAGATAAATGGTAGAAACACATATAAGCTTATCAGTTAATCGTTTGTTAAATGAAGATACCTATGCTATTCCTCTTTATCAGAGAAATTTTGCTTGGACTTATGATGAAATTGAGCAGTTATTGAACGACGTAGCAGATGCTTTTCAAGAAAATAGAGACAATTACTATATTGGAACATTAGTCGTTAATAAAGAGAATGACATTTTCAAAATTATAGATGGGCAACAACGGACAACTGCTCTTAATTTGATTGCCTTAGCTTTGAAGCATGAGTTTGATTTTGATAGATTGAAGGCTGTCAATCTTACCTTCCCAGCTAGGAAGAAATCAAATGAGAATATTCAAAAGCTATTTACCAAGCAAGAAATTTCAGAGGGAGATGAAAATGAGCTGACTAGAGGTTATAGATATGCTAAAGACGCATTGAAAAAAGTGCTAGAGGAGCGCCAGCTTAATCCTCAGTCTTTCGTTGATTATCTTTTTGAAAAGGTCATCATTTTTCGGAGTATACTTCCTGAAGATTTAGATTTGAATCTTTATTTCGAACGTTTCAACTCTCGAGGAGAACAACTAGAGGCTCATGAGATTCTCAAGGCACAAATGATGTCTAAATTTGGTGAAGATCAAGAAATAGCGCAAAAATTTGCGAGAATTTGGGATGCCTGTGCAGAGTTTGATAAGCCGGCAGCAAGTCAGTTTAAGATGCGGCGGAAGAGAGCAGATGACTTTCAAGAACGTGAACGTATTTTTGGATGGCATTTTACAAATTACTCATTTCATAATATTTATAATGATATTGATTTTCATCAAAATGAAAGAAGAAAGTTATCAGATATATTAGGAAAAAAAATAAATGAAAAAAATATAGAAGTAGACAAAGATTTTGGCGATTATACTACAGTCATTGATTTTCCAACATTCTTACTTCATGTATTGGCAATTGAGGAAGGTAAGAAAACTGATGAGATTCAACTAGATGATAAGAAACTCTTAGCACTATTTGATATAAAAAATAAAGATAAAACCTGGGTTATTGAATTTAGTGAATTTCTTCTTAGAATAAAACACATTTTCGATAATTACATCGTTAGAAACTCGAATACGGATTCTTCAAGTAGAAATAAGGATGAATGGTTTTTACAGAAGGGGACTTATTATGAATATCAACCAAATGGAAAATCTAAAGAGCATTACATAGTCGAAGAACACTTTACTAATAATACGTTTTCGAATTCGGAGATTAACAAAAACATCATTCTTCTCCAATCCATGTTTGCTGTGACCTTTACTGCTAATCGTGATAGTCGTTGGTTATATGAAATCTTGCAATTCTTGTTTAACCATATTGAAGAGTTAAATCAAGCAGAATTTGCTGGTTCGTTTAAGAATTTTCTTGAGAAAATGGCAGTGAGATATGCTGAGGAAAGATTGTTCACTGAAGATAAAAGTATCAAAACATATGGGGAAATTCCTGTTTATGCTTTTAACTTTGTAGATTATGTTTTATGGAAAAATCGTGAAGAATTGAAGAAAGATTACGATATTAAGTTTGAAGATTTCAAATTTGCATATCGCCGTTCCATAGAGCATTGGTTTCCTCAGAATCCAAATGGACATGATGGAGAGAGCCAATTACCTGCTGAGTTTTTACATTCCTTTGGCAACCTTTGTATTATTACCGATAGTCAGAACTCCAGGTTTGGCAACTCCTATCCAGAGGCTAAATTAGAACAATGGGAAAGAGAAGGGATATTCCATCGTCAGAGTTTAAAATTACAGATGATGGCAAAGATAACTTCTAAAAAAGATTTTGGTTGGGGTCCGAAACAAATAATAGAACTGGAAAAGGAAATTTTGACTAGGGTAAATAATTTTATAGAAAGTAAGTTATCAGAACAGCTATAATCATCTATTTAAAGAGGCTAATGTATATTCAATAGATTTACATTGGCTTTCTTTTTTGTTAAAATAATAAATAGAAAGAGGGTGAGAGTATGTCAAAGACGAGCATGAGCATCCGTTTGGATAGTGAGGTTAAGGAGCAGGCCCAACAGGTGTTTAATAACCTGGGAATGGATATGACAACAGCTATTAATATTTTCCTTCGTCAAGCTATTCAATATCAGGGTTTACCTTTCGATGTTAGACTAGACGAGAATCGGAAGTTGCTTGAGGTATTAACGGATTTAGACCAGAATCGTAATATGAGCCAATCCTTTGAATCAGTCTCTGGCTTGATGGAGGATTTGCGTGCTTAAGATTCGTTATCATAAACAGTTTAAAAAAGATTTTAAGTTGGCTATGAAGCGTGGTTTGAAGGCAGAATTATTAGAAGAAGTTTTAAATTTTCTTGTTCAAGAAAAAGAACTTCCTGCTAGATATCGTGATCATCAATTAACGGCATCCAAGCATTTTCAAGGAGTTCGTGAATGCCATATCCAGCCAGATTGGCTTTTGGTCTATAAAGTAGACAAGGAAGAATTGCTTTTAAATTTGCTGAGGACAGGCAGTCATAGTGATTTGTTTTAATAAATTTTAAGGGGGTTCTCATGAAACTAAGAATTTTTGCGGAAGATAAGCCGGCTGAGAAGGTATTTGAATATCAATTAGAACTTGCTGATCAGACAATTCTTCTATCAACAGCACTCTTGTCAGGTGCTATTGCTTTAGCAGGATTATTTTCTGCTTTGAAAGAAAAATAAAAATAGAAAAGAGAAAACAACATGGTTTTACCAAATTTTAAAGAAAATCTAGAAAAATATGCGAAATTATTGGTTGCGAACGGAATTAACGTGCAACCTGGTCACACTTTGGCTCTCTCAATTGATGTGGAGCAACGCGAGTTGGCGCATTTGATCGTGAAAGAAGCTTATGCTTTGGGTGCACATGAGGTTATCGTTCAGTGGACAGATGATGTCATCAACCGTGAGAAATTCCTCCACGCACCGATGGAGCGTCTGGACAATGTACCAGAATACAAGATTGCTGAGATGAACTATCTCTTGGAGAACAAGGCTAGCCGTCTAGGGGTTCGTTCATCTGATCCAGGTGCCTTGAACGGTGTGGATGCTGACAAGTTGTCAGCTTCTGCTAAAGCGATGGGACTCGCTATGAAGCCAATGCGTATCGCAACGCAATCCAATAAAGTCAGCTGGACTGTGGCAGCTGCTGCTGGACTTGAGTGGGCTAAAAAAGTCTTTCCAAATGCTGCGAGCGATGAAGAAGCAGTTGATCTCCTTTGGGAACAAATTTTCAAAACTTGCCGTGTCAATGAAGAAGATCCTGTTAAGTCTTGGGAAGAGCATGCAGCTATCCTCAAGAGCAAGGCAGATATGCTTAATAAAGAACAATTTTCAGCCCTTCACTACATAGCGCCAGGAACTGATTTGACACTTGGCTTGCCAAAGAACCACGTTTGGGAATCAGCTGGTGCTATCAATGCACAGGGCGAAGGATTCTTGCCAAATATGCCGACAGAGGAAGTCTTCACAGCGCCTGACTTCCGTCGTGCAGATGGTTATGTCACTTCTACAAAACCGCTTAGCTATAATGGAAATATCATCGAAGGAATTAAAGTAACCTTTAAGGATGGACAAATCGTTGACATCACTGCTGAGAAGGGTGATCAGGTTATGAAGGATCTTGTCTTTGAAAATGCGGGTGCGCGTGCCTTGGGTGAATGTGCCTTGGTACCAGATCCAAGCCCAATTTCTCAGTCAGGCATTACCTTCTTCAACACCCTTTTTGATGAGAATGCTTCAAACCACTTGGCTATCGGTGCAGCCTATGCGACTAGCGTCGTTGGTGGAGCAGAGATGAGCGAAGAAGAGCTTGAAGTTGCGGGACTTAACCGTTCAGATGTTCACGTGGACTTTATGATTGGTTCTAATCAGATGGATATCGATGGTATCCGTGAGGATGGGACACGTGTACCGCTCTTCCGTAACGGAGATTGGGCAAATTAAGGAGCCAAGATGATAGGAAGTATGTTTGTTGGTCTCCTAGTGGGACTCTTGGCAGGTGCTTTGACCAATCGTGGAGAACGCATGGGATGTTTTGGGAAAATGTTTCTCGGGTGGATTGGAGCCTTTCTGGGTCACTTGCTCTTTGGAACTTGGGGGCCAGTTTTATCAGGAACAGCCATTATCCCAGCGATTTTAGGTGCCATGATTGTCTTAGCTATTTTTTGGAGACGAGGAAGTTAATTGCCTAAATCTAAAACGAAAAGGAAGTTGGTCATTGTACCAGCCTCCTTTTGAGTATGATATAATAGTTCTATGAGATTAGATAAATTTTTAGTTGCCTGCGCTGTGGGGAGCCGGACTGAGGTCAAAAACTTGCTCAAGGCTGGGCGCGTGACGGTAAATGGTAAAAAAGAGAAATCAGCGAAACTACAGATTGATGAAGAAAGAGATGAGATTCGCTTTGATGGGCAAGTGTTGGAGTATGAAGAGTTTGTCTACTATATGATGAACAAGCCTAAAGGAGTTATCTCAGCGACTGAGGATCCTAAGCACAGAACCGTTCTGGACTTGTTGGATGACTTGGCTCGGAGCAAGGAAGTTTTCCCGGTAGGACGCTTGGATATTGATACACATGGTCTTCTACTCTTGACCAATGATGGTCAGCTTGCCCATGCTCTTCTTTCACCAAAGCGTCATGTGGACAAGACTTATCTGGCCCATGTCAAGGGAATTATGACCCAAGAAGATGTGGAGATATTTGCTGAGGGTATTCCTCTCAAAGACTTTACCTGTCAACCCGCTAGACTGGAGCTTGTGTCCATAGATACAGAAAAGAATCAAAGCCAAATCCGTGTGACCATTGCAGAAGGGAAGTTTCATCAGGTCAAGCGTATGGTGGCCTACTGTGGCAAGGAAGTAGTAGACTTGCAACGTTTGACTATGGGAACTTTAGTTTTAGATGAGAACTTGCAGCGAGGAGAATGGCGTCGCTTGACCAAGGAGGAATTAGAAAATCTTCTTGATAGTATTGCTTAATTTGGTTTATATTCGAAAAAGGTGAGGGACAATATTCTCTCCTTTTATATTTTTCAGTTGCTTCCTTTGTGAAAAGAGTTATAATAGACTGTAGAATAAAAGGAGGAATCTATGAACGCGATTCAAGAATCATTTACTGATAAACTATTTGCCAATTATGAAGCAAATGTAAAATACCAAGCGATTGAAAATGCTGCTAGCCACAACGGAATTTTTGCAGCCCTAGAACGTCGCCAAAGCCATGTAGACAATACGCCTGTTTTCTCATTGGATTTGACCAAGGACAAGGTAACCAACCAGAAAGCGTCTGGTCGTTGCTGGATGTTTGCAGCTCTCAACACCTTCCGCCACAAACTTATCTCTCAATACAAACTGGAAAACTTTGAGTTGTCACAAGCTCACACTTTCTTCTGGGACAAGTATGAGAAATCAAACTGGTTCT
The DNA here is from genome assembly GCA_963541475.1 of uncultured Streptococcus sp. Taxonomy (GTDB): domain Bacteria; phylum Bacillota; class Bacilli; order Lactobacillales; family Streptococcaceae; genus Streptococcus. Next base: position 15,086 of record CAUTTK010000029.1, read on the forward strand.
TGGAGCAAGTCATTGAGACTGCAGACCAAGACTTGACGAGCCGTAAGGTTAGCTTCCTACTTCAAACTCCACAACAAGATGGCGGTCAATGGGATATGGTCGTTTCTCTCTTTGAGAAATACGGTGTCGTGCCTAAGTCAGTTTACCCTGAGTCTGTTTCATCTAGTAGTAGTCGTGAGCTAAATGCCATTCTCAACAAATTGCTTCGTCAAGATGCTCAAATCTTGCGTGACTTGCTTGCTTCTGGTGCAGACCAAGCGACTGTTCAAGCTAAGAAAGAAGACCTCTTGCAAGAAATCTTTAACTTTCTTTCTATGTCTTTAGGACTTCCACCACGTAAATTTGACTTTGCTTATCGCGATAAGGATAACAACTACCAAAGTGAAAAGAGCATTACTCCACAAGAGTTTTACAAGAAATATGTCAATCTTCCTCTAGAAGATTATGTTTCTGTTATCAATGCTCCAACTGCTGATAAACCATACGGTAAATCTTACACAGTTGAGATGTTGGGAAATGTGGTTGGTAGCCGTGCGGTTCGTTACATCAACGTTCCAATGGAGCGCTTGAAAGAATTGGCGATTGCTCAAATGCAAGCAGGTGAGACTGTTTGGTTTGGTTCAGATGTCGGTCAGCTCAGCAATCGTAAAGCTGGAATCCTTGCGACAGATGTTTATGACTTTGAATCAAGCATGGATATTAAACTCACTCAAGACAAGGCTGGACGTCTGGACTACAGCGAAAGCTTAATGACCCACGCTATGGTCTTGACAGGTGTGGACTTGGACGAAAATGGCAAGTCAACCAAGTGGAAGGTTGAAAACTCATGGGGAGACAAGGTCGGTACAGATGGTTACTTTGTTGCCTCAGACGCTTGGATGGACGAATACACTTACCAGATTGTTGTCCGCAAAGAATTGTTAACAACCGAAGAACAAGCTGCCTATGAAGCAGAACCAATTGTACTTGCACCATGGGATCCAATGGGAGCCTTGGCAGAATAATACTCAATGAAAATCAAAGAGCAAACTAGGAAGCTAGCCGCAAGCTGTACTTGAGTACGGTAAGGCGACGCTGACGTGGTTTGAATTTGATTTTCGAAGAGTATAAAAGCATAGAAAAAAGGAATCAGACTTAGAGCCTGGTTCCTTTTAAGTTGCTTGATTACATGATACCGAAGAAACGAGCTGCGATACCTACTGCAAAGAGTGCAAGGATGATTGAGATTGGTGATACTTTTTTCTTAAGCAACCACATGCAAAGGAAAGTAAGGAGAAGTCCCATCAATCCTGGAATCAATGAGTTCAACTGGCCTTGAAGGGTTTGTGGTTGAATCTTATCTAGGCTCAATCCCCCAAGTGCTTGACCAAGGATACCTTTCAATTCAGCACCTGATACAGGTCCTTCTGGGAAGTTGATGTAGGCACCTTCAGCCAATTGTTTACCTGGAAGGTTAACAGTGAAGTTGATAGATACCCAACGTTGTACAAGAACGGCAAGAATGAACATACCAAGGATAGAAGCACCTTTAGTGATGTCTTTCAAGATACCACCAGACATGTCTTTAGTGATTTCAGATCCAGCTTTGTAACCAAATTCTTGTGTGTACCATAGGAAGGCCATACGGATCGCATTCCATCCGAAGAAGAAGAGAAGTGGACCAACCAAGTTACCAGATGCAGCAAGTGATGCACCAAGAGCTCCAAGGATAGGACGAACTGTAAACCAGAATACTGGGTCACCGATACCAGCAAGAGGTCCCATCATACCGA
>CAUTTK010000030.1:0-15869 GCA_963541475.1 uncultured Streptococcus sp.
TTGTCTTACTAAAAAAACTTATTCTCTCTATTATACCACAATCTAGTCCTATCATGAAAGAAATACTAAACCTCCCTTTCTAGAATAGGAGGGTTAAGCAGTTCTATTATTCAAAGAAACTAGTCCATTTCTAGTAATAACTAGGAATTCTGTGGTCATTACTAATAAATAGTTGTGAAATTTTAGAGTTCTTCAGAATAATATAGTTTCCTTAAAGAAAACTTAAAATTAAGATTTGAAACTTCAAAGTGATTACTTACCTTACTGCCCTTCATTTCTTATTAGCTAACTTTATGATATAATGAAAAACGAGGTAAATTGAATGAAAAGTATAAAATTAAATGCTCTATCTTATATGGGAATTCGTGTCTTAAATATTATTTTTCCCATTCTAACAGGAACTTATGTCGCCCGTGTCTTGGATCGAACTGACTATGGTTACTTCAACTCAGTTGACACTATTTTGTCATTTTTCTTACCCTTTGCAACTTATGGAGTTTATAACTATGGTTTAAGGGCCATCAGTAATGTCAAGGATAACAAAAAAGATCTTAATAGAGCCTTTTCTAGTCTTTTTTATTTGTGCATCGCTTGTACGATTTTGACCACTGCTGTCTATATCCTTGCCTATCCTCTCTTCTTTACTGATAATCCAATTATCAAAAAAGTCTACCTTGTCATGGGGATTCAACTCATTGCTCAGATTTTTTCAATCGAGTGGGTCAATGAAGCTCTTGAAAATTATAGTTTTCTTTTTTACAAGACTGCCTTCATCCGTATCCTGATGCTGGTCTCTATTTTCCTGTTTGTCAAAAATGAACACGATATTGTTGTCTATACACTTGTGATGAGTTTATCGACGCTGATTAACTATCTAATTAGTTATTTTTGGATTAAAAGAGACATTAAGCTTGTTAAGATTCACCTAAGTGATTTTAAACCACTCTTTCTCCCTCTAACCGCCATGTTGGTCTTTGCTAATGCCAATATGCTCTTCACATTTTTGGATCGTCTCTTCCTCGTTAAAACAGGGATTGATGTCAACGTTAGTTACTATACCATGGCTCAACGAATTGTAACCGTTATAGCTGGGGTTGTAACAGGTGCAATTGGAGTGAGTGTGCCTCGTCTCAGTTACTATTTGGGTAAAGGAGACAAAGAAGCCTATGTTTCCCTGGTTAATAGAGGTAGTCGAATCTTTAACTTCTTTATCATCCCACTAAGTTTTGGACTCATGGTTTTAGGACCAAATGCCATCCTACTTTACGGTAGTGAAAAATATATCGGAGGTGGCATCTTAACCTCTCTCTTCGCTTTTCGTACGATTATCCTGGCACTAGATACCATTCTTGGTTCCCAAATTCTCTTTACAAATGGTTATGAAAAACGTATCACAGTCTACACAGTCTTTGCAGGATTACTCAATTTGGGCTTGAATAGTCTCCTCTTTTTCAACCATATCGTGGCTCCTGAATACTACTTACTGACAACTATGTTATCAGAGGCCTCTCTACTTGTTTTCTATATCATTTTCATCCATAGAAAACAGCTTATCCACTTGGGACATATCTTCAGCTATACCGTTCGATACTCTCTCTTTTCACTTTCTTTCGTAGGAATTTATTTCCTGATTAATTTCTTGTATCCTGTGGATATGGTCATTAATTTACCATTTTTGATTAATACTGGTTTGATTGTCTTGCTATCAGCTATCTCTTATATTAGTCTACTTGTCTTCACCAAAGATAGCATTTTTTATGAATTTTTAAACCATGTCCTAGCCTTAAAAAATAAATTCAAAAGATCATAGGAGTTTAGAATGAAACAACTAACCATTGAAGATGCCAAACAGATTGAATTAGAAATTTTGGATTATATTGATACTCTCTGTAAAAAGCACAATATCAACTATATTATTAACTACGGTACTCTGATTGGGGCGGTTCGACATCAGGGCTTTATCCCTTGGGACGACGATATTGATTTGTCAATGCCTCGAGAAGACTACCAACGATTTATAAACATTTTTCAAAAGGAAAAAAGCAAGTATAAGCTCCTATCCTTAGAAACTGATAAAGACTACTTTAACAACTTTATCAAAATAACCGACAGTACAACCAAAATCATTGATACTCGAAATACAAAAACCTATGATTCTGGTGTCTTTATCGATATTTTCCCCATGGATTGCTTTGATGATCCTAAGATCATTGATACTTGTTATAAACTGGAAAGCTTCAAACTTCTGTCTTTCAGTAAACATAAAAATATTGTCTATAAGGACAGCCTTTTAAAAGATTGGATACGAACAGCCTTCTGGTTACTCCTTCGACCTGTTTCTCCTCGTTATTTCGCACACAAAATCGAGAAAGAAATTCAAAAATATAGCCGTGAGAATGGGCAGTATATGGCTTTTATCCCTTCTAAATTTAAGGAAAAGGAAGTCTTCCCAAGTGGTACTTTTGATAAAATAATCGATTTGCCCTTTGAGAATTTAAGCCTTCCAGCACCTGAAAAATATGATACTATTTTGACACAATTTTATGGAGATTATATGACCTTGCCACCTGAAGAAAAACGCTTCTACAGTCATGAATTTCATGCCTACAAATTGGAGGATTAGGATGCAATATTTAAACAAAGAAGAAATTAAAGAAATTCAACTAGCCCTGCTAGATTATATTGATGAGACTTGTAAGAAACATAATATTCCTTATTTTCTCAGTTATGGAACCATGCTTGGGGCTATCCGCCACAAAGGTATGATTCCCTGGGATGATGATATTGATATTTCCCTTTATCGTGAAGATTATGAGCGTTTACTGGATATTATTGAAAAAGAAAATCATCCTCGCTATAAGGTTCTTTCCTACGACACTTCTTCTTGGTACTTCCATAATTTCGCATCGATTTTGGATACTTCTACTGTTATCGAAGATCATGTTAAGTACAAGCGTCATGACACCAGCCTTTTCATCGATGTCTTCCCAATTGATCGCTTTACAGACTTGAGCATTGTCGACAAGAGTTATAAGTATGTGGCTCTTCGTCAACTAGCTTATATCAAAAAATCACGCGCAGTTCACGGTGATAGCAAATTAAAAGATTTTCTAAGATTATGTAGCTGGTACGCTCTCCGATTTGTCAATCCTCGTTATTTTTACAAGAAAATTGATCAGCTAGTCAAAAATGCTGCAACCAACACTCCTCAATATGAGGGAGGAATTGGAATTGGTAAGGAAGGTATGAAAGAAGTCTTCCCAGTTGATACCTTTAAAGAACTCATCCTAACTGAGTTTGAAGGCCGTATGTTGCCCGTCCCTAAAAAATATGATCAATTTTTAACCCAGATGTATGGGGATTATATGACACCACCATCAAAAGAAATGCAAGAGTGGTATAGCCACAGTATTAAAGCTTATCGCAAAAACTGATTGAGAACTTCATATAAACTACAACTAGACTGGGGAAAAAGTCAATTTCAGGAGAAAATGAAGTAAATATTCCCACAACAAAACGCATAATATCAAGGCTTTTCAATACCTGATATTATGCGTTTTCCTTATCTTAAGACCTTTTGTCTAACTTATTTTCCTATTTATACTCTTCGAAAATCTCTTCAAACCGTGTCAACGTCGCCTTGCCGTATATATGTTACTGACTTCGTCAGTTCTATCTGCAACCTCAAAGCAGTGCTTTGAGCAACCTGCGGCTAGTTTCCTAGTTTGCTCTTTGATTTTCATTGAGTATTAAATTGCTTCTGTGACAAAACTACGGCTTTCCAGCACTTTGAGCATGGCATTAGCTGTATCTAGCGCTGTAAAGAGGGGCACTCCATGCTCAATGGCTGAACGGCGGATTTGCTCACCATCTTCGTCAGCGGTTCGTTTGGTTCCGACAGTATTGATAATTGCTTGAATTTTCCCTTTGCGGACAAAGCTTGGGATATCTTGATCATCATCACCAATCTTACCAACAGGTTGGGCTTGTAATCCATGACCAGCAAAGAAGGCTGCTGTCCCTTCTGTCGCGAGGATACCATAGCCAATATTTTGGAAACGACGAGCCAAGTCTAAGGCCTCTTCTTTAGCATCATCAGCGATGGTAAAGACAACATTCCCAAAGGTTGGCAAGTGTAGGTAAGAAGCTTCAAAGGCTTTATAGAGAGCTTTTTCCAAAGTTGTATCAGAACCCATAACTTCCCCTGTTGACTTCATTTCAGGACCGAGCAAGCTATCTACCTTAGCTAGTTTCGTAAAGGAGAAGACAGGCGCCTTGATATGAACACGAGTACTTTCAGGATAAAGTCCATCTTGGTAGCCAAGTTCTTCAAGGTTTTGACCAAGAATGAGCTTGGTCGCTACTTGAGCCATAGGAATATTGGTTACCTTAGAAAGGAATGGAACCGTACGACTGGCACGTGGATTGACTTCAATAACGTAGACTTTTTCATCTTTGATGACAAACTGAATGTTCATCATTCCAAGACAGTTAAGACCGATTGCTAGGCGTTTAGTATAGTCTGCGATGGTTTCCTGAACCTTTTGCGACAAGGTTTGTGGTGGGTAAACGGCCATTGAGTCACCTGAGTGGACACCGGCACGTTCGATATGCTCCATGATACCAGGGATGAGAACATTTTCTCCGTCTGAAATGGCATCAACTTCGCACTCTTGCCCAACGATGTAAGAGTCAACAAGGACTGGATGGTCAGGACTAGCCTTAACAGCCGTACGCATGTAAGAACGAAGATCTTCTTCATTTTCTACGATTTCCATAGCACGTCCACCAAGTACATAAGATGGGCGGACAAGAACTGGGAAGCCAATCTTGCGAGCCGCAAGAACTGCTTCTTCTTCATTGGTAGCCGTTTGTCCTGGTGGCTGTGGAATATCCAATTCTTTTAGGGCTTGCTCAAAGAGGTCACGGTCTTCGGCACGGTCTAGGTCAGCAACCTGTGTACCAAGGATAGTCACACCTGCTTTTGCCAATGGCTCCGCAAGGTTGATGGCTGTTTGACCACCAAACTGAACAATAACCCCTTTTGGTTGCTCCAAGTCAATGACGTTCATAACATCTTCAAAGGTCAATGGTTCAAAGTAAAGTTTGTCAGACACAGAGAAGTCTGTTGAAACGGTCTCTGGGTTTGAGTTCATGATGATGGCTTCGTAGCCAGCAGCCTGGATAGCCTTAACCGAGTGAACAGTTGCATAGTCAAACTCAACCCCTTGACCGATACGGATTGGACCTGAACCTAGGACTAGAACGGATTCCTTATCAGACTTGATAGACTCGTTTTCCCAACCATAGGTTGAATAGAAGTATGGTGTTTCAGAGTCAAACTCTGCCGCACAAGTATCTACCATCTTATAAACTGGAACAATCTTGTTTTCCAAACGAAGTTGGCGAACGTGATCAGCGGTCGTTTCCCACAGTTCAGCAATCTTACGGTCTGAGAAACCATTGAGTTTGGCTGTTTTCAAGACTTCTAGATCTTGTGGATGAGCGCCCAATTCTTGCTCAATTTCAAAGATGTGCAAGAGTTTATCCAGATAGAAGATATCAATCTTAGTCAATTCAGCAATCTCTTCTGGTGTATAACCACGACGAATAGCTTCTGATACATAGAAGAGACGATCGTCTTGGGCTTTCACAACCTTTTCAATCAAGGCGTCATCAGAAACTGCTGCAAGTTCAGGCATTTCATTGTGGTGCACCCCAATTTCAAGGGAACGACAAGCCTTAAGGAGAGATTCCTCGATGTTTCGACCGATTGCCATGACTTCTCCAGTCGCCTTCATCTGGGTACCAAGACGGCGCTCACCCTTTTCAAACTTATCAAATGGGAAACGAGGAATCTTGGCAACAACGTAGTCAAGAGCTGGCTCAAACATGGCATAGGTTGAACCTGTAACTGGGTTGATAACCTCATCCAAGGTCAAACCGACTGCAATCTTAGCAGCCAATTTGGCAATCGGATAACCTGTCGCCTTAGAAGCAAGGGCTGACGAACGCGATACACGCGGGTTTACTTCGATAACATAGTACTTAAAGCTGTGTGGATCAAGGGCTAGCTGAACGTTACATCCACCTTCAATCTTGAGGGCACGAATGATGCTCAAGCTCGCGTCACGTAGCATTTGGTTTTCATAGTCTGACATGGTTTGCGCAGGGGCAAATACAATGGAATCCCCTGTGTGAATCCCAACTGGGTCAAAGTTTTCCATGTTACAAACAACCAAAGCATTGTCAGCTGAGTCACGCATCACTTCGTATTCGATTTCCTTGAAACCTGCAATAGAACGCTCAATCAAACATTGGGTAACAGGTGACAATTTCAATCCATTTTCAGCAATTTCACGCAATTCTTCCTCATTGGCACACATACCACCACCAGTACCACCTAGGGTAAAGGCTGGACGAACGATGACTGGGTAGCCGATTTTCGCTGCAAATGCAACTGCTTCCTCAACAGTGTTGACAATTTCAGATTCAGGAATTGGTTGCTTAAGCTCTTCCATCAATTGTTTAAAGAGGTCACGGTCCTCCGCTTGGTCAATGGCAGACAATTTAGTCCCAAGAAGTTCTACTCCCAATTCATCTAAGATACCGTTTTTAGACAATTCCATGGCCATATTGAGCCCTGTCTGGCCACCGAGAGTAGGCAGCAAGGCATCTGGACGTTCCTTACGAAGAATACGTGTCACAAACTCAAGTGTAATTGGTTCGATATAGACCTTGTCTGCAATCTCTTTATCTGTCATGATAGTTGCAGGGTTTGAGTTAACCAAGACAACCTCATACCCCTCTTCTTTCAAAGACAAGCAGGCCTGGGTTCCAGCGTAGTCAAACTCAGCAGCCTGACCAATAATAATCGGACCAGAACCAATCACCATAATTTTTTGAATATCAGTACGTTTAGGCATTTATAAGATATTAAGGGCGTCAAGCGGACAAAGCTAAAATAGGAGTTATGACGCAGAACTATCAGTTCTAGGAATAACTATCTTTTTAGCACAGTCCGTAGCCCGTATTCAGTTCAGCAAATACGGACCACCCTTCTCCTTTCTATTCGGCAACTCTCAGGTTGCCATTAAATAAATTCTCCGACGATTTTTTAGCGAAACGATACTTTTCGGTAAAAAATCTAGTGCAGGGAGTTTTTAGTTCGCCTGATAGCGACTAAAAGAAACGACCTGCCTTTCTATTCGTCGCCTCACAGAGCGACATTAAATAAGATACAAAGGACGAATAGAAAGCGATTGAATTTTAGGAAACCAAGGAAGGATTGACAATCCAAATTAGTTTCTCTAAATTCCGAGCTTTCCGTCCGTGTTCAGTTACATAAATTCTTCGACAAGCTTTTACTCGTTATTAATTTGATTGTTTAAATGCTTCCATCATCTCGATAAACTCGTCAAATAGGTAGCTTGCATCGTGTGGACCAGGGGCTGCGTCTGGGTGGTATTGGACAGAGAAAGCAGGTTGGTATCTGTGACGCACACCTTCAACTGACTTGTCATTGATTTCTTCGTGGGTAATGATCAAGTGCTCTGGCAAATCCTCACGGCTAACTGCATAACCGTGGTTCTGGCTGGTAAAGTCTACTCGTCCTGTTGCAATTTCGCGTACCGCATGGTTGAATCCACGGTGTCCAAATTTCATCTTGTAAGTCTTAGCCCCGTTTGCCATGGCAAAGAGTTGGTGCCCCATACAGATACCGAAGATTGGAATTTTTCCTTGCACACCGCGAATCATGTCGAGTGCTTGTGGAACGTCTTCTGGGTTACCTGGCCCATTTGACAACATAACTCCGTCAGGATTAAGATGAAGAATTTCTTCTGCAGTTGTCGTGTATGGAACCACGGTCACATTACAGTTGCGCTTAGAAAGTTCACGTAGGATTGAGTGCTTGAGACCAAAGTCCACTAACACCACGCTCAAACCAACTCCTGGAGCTGGATAGGATGTTTTAGTAGAAACCTGCTTAATATTGTCTGTCGGCAATACTGTTGCTTGGAGCTGGTCAGTCACATGGTCCATGCTGTCCCCAACATGGGTCAAGGTTGCACGCATGGTACCATGCTTACGGATAATCTTGGTAAGTGCACGCGTATCAATTCCTGAAATACCAGGAATTTTCTTGGCTTTCAAAAATTCATCCAAGGTCATTTGATTACGCCAGTTACTTGCTCTACGCGCTTCTTCGAAAACAACAACTCCCTTACAAGTTGGAATAATAGATTCGTAATCATCACGGTTAATTCCATAGTTTCCGACCAAAGGATAAGTAAAGGTCAAGATTTGTCCATTATAAGACTGGTCTGTAATGGATTCTTGGTAGCCGGTCATACCTGTATTAAAGACGATTTCGCCTGTTACATCAATATCTGCTCCGAAGGCCTTGCCTTCAAAAACTGTGCCATCTTCTAGTACTAGAAGTCTTTTTGTCATATTTTCACCTCTCGTGGACGCTCACTGGCGTCTTTTAACGTCTTGTGTTTTAGTTGGCGTTTCTACTCGCCAGTACGGATTCTAAGATTGCCATTCGAACAAATACACCATTGGTCATTTGTTGGACAATCCGTGATTTTGGTGCTTCAACCAAGTGATCTGCGATTTCTACATCACGATTGACTGGAGCTGGGTGCATGAGGATTGCTGTTTCTTTCAAACGGTCATAACGTTCTTGAGTCAAGCCATGTTGGGCATGGTAGTCTTCTTTTGAAAAGACAGCTCCACTATCATGACGTTCATGTTGCACACGAAGAAACATCATGACATCCACCTGATCAATGATTTCATCAATGGTTACAAACTGTCCATAGTCTGCAAACTCTTGACTTCTCCATTCCTCAGGTCCAGCAAAGTAAAGTTCAGCTCCCAAGCGTTTCAAAATCTGCATATTGGATTTGGCAACGCGTGAGTGGTCCAAGTCGCCTGCAATCGCAACCTTGAGACCCTCAAAGTGACCAAATTCCTCATAAATGGTCATCAAATCAAGCAAGCTCTGGCTAGGATGTTGACCCGAACCATCACCACCATTGATAATGGAAGTCGTAATCGTCGGACTTGCAATCAACTCTCTATAGTAGTCGACCTCTGGGTGACGAATCACACAGACATCCACTCCTAAGGCAGACAGAGTCAAGATAGTATCATAAAGTGTCTCACCCTTATTTACCGAGCTGGTCTTGACATCAAAGTCAAGTCGTTCCAGCCCCAGTTTAATCTCTGCCACTTCAAAGGACTTATGCGTCCGTGTAGAATCTTCAAAGAAAAGATTGGAAACAATCGGTTGGTTTTCATAAAGAGGCTGAGCTCCGTTTTTAAACTCAATCCCTCGTTTGATCAATTTCATCACTTGATCAACAGTGAGGTCTTCCATGGATACCACATGGTTCAATGCTTGTTGATTTTCTGACATGGCTACTCCTTTAGCTTTCTAAGCTTCTTCAGTAATCAGAACTCTGTCTTGGCCATCAAGTTCTGCCATCTCTACGATGATTTCTTCAGAACGACTGGTTGGGATATTTTTTCCAACGTAATCTGGACGGATTGGCAATTCTCTATGTCCCCGATCGACTAGAACTGCTAAACTCACGCGCGCAGGACGACCATGACCGACAATATTATCAATAGCAGCACGGATAGTACGACCTGTATAAAGCACATCGTCCACCAAGATGACTTCACGGCCTGTCACATCAACAGAAACAAAAGAAGTATCTTCTCCACTTTTAACGTCATCACGGAAAGGTTTGGTGTCCAACTCCACAACAGGAACTGAAAGATTTTCTAATTGCTCCAAACGTTCTTGAATTCGGTGGGCGATAAAGACACCGCGAGTTTTAATACCAGCCAAGACGATTTTATTCAAATCTTTATTGCGCTCGATAATCTCATAAGTAATACGCGTAATCGCTCGTTTGACGGTCAATTCGTCTACAACTTCTTTTGTCTTCATGACAAACCTCCAAAAAGAAAAGTCTCCTTAAACAAGGAGACTTGAAATGTATAGCTAAGTAAGCCCTACTACAAACAGTATAGACTTCACCCTTCTACTTTATCACGCTCCTTGCCTGCCTCACGGGACAGGTTTAAAGGAATATTTAGTTATCAAATACTATAGCACAAAACAGACCTAAAATCAAGCAAAAACTTTTGAGCTCCCATCTTATAAATTGCTAAAATCATATAACTGTGGGTATTGGTCACACTCTGGATTTTTAGGGTGACAGATAGCTCTTCCAAAATAAATCATGGCCTGATGGGCAGCTAACCACTGCTCAGGTGGCAAGATATCCATGACACGCTTTTCCACCTCAAGTGGCGTTGCTGATTTTTTGACGATATCGTGGTGTTTGCAAATACGCTCCACATGAGTATCCACTGCAAAGGCTGGAATCCCGAAGCCTACACTCATGACAACATTAGCTGTCTTGCGACCAACACCTGCTAGACTCTCTAATTCCTCACGTGTCTGAGGAACTTGACCATCAAAATCATCTAGTAACTGTTGGGCACATTTTTTAAGGAATTTAGCTTTATTCCGATACAATCCCAGACGAGAAATGTGTGAAGCAATCTCGCTCTCTGTCGCAACAGACATGGATTGTGGAGTTGGAAAGGCAGCAAAGAGACCTGGTGTGGCCTTATTGACTGCTGCATCCGTTGTCTGAGCTGACAACATGACCGCAACCAAGAGTTCAAAATGATTGGTAAAATCAAGACTGGGCTTGGCATCTGGGAAGAGGGCAATGATTTCTTCTAGCACCTTTCGTGCTCGTTTTTTTGACAAGACCATTATTTGTCTCCATCAAATAGTCCTTGTAAACCAGCAAAAGGACTGTTTTCTTCTTTCTTAACTGCTTGTTGAGCCTGGTATTCTTCCTCTGTCATGATTTGCCAGTCATTTCCTGAAACAAATCCTTGACCAGCCTCTTCTTCAGCCGTCAAAACCTTGATAGGAATGTTTAGCAAGATATTATCTGACACGCTCTCAGCAAGGTCAAGTTCTCCATTTTCTATAGGCAGAACCAAGTCATCATCTAGAACTTCTTGATCCAGTTGATTTGTTGCACCTTCCATAAAAACTTCCGTGACTGGATAAGATTCAACTAACTCAACTGGCTCCATACTACGACTTGAAGCAAGGACAATGGTGTAAGACAACTGATAATCTAAAAAATACATACGGTCTTCGTACTGTACTTTCCCAACTGCAAGAATATCTTTCACATCTAAAATTTCTTGATTGCGTGCACGCAGGTCTGCGGCTAGGTCTAAGGTTTGTTCAAAATGCAAGCCTTCAGACTGCTTACGAATTTCTTGAATATTTAATTTCATACTTCCTCCATAAAGTTTTACTCTCTTGATTATACCATGAAAAACCTACAAATCAGCCCACCAAACTTTATAATTAAAATTCGATTTTTTGACATATTTACTATGATGTTTTTATTTTGTAGCGCTATACTGAGCAAGGAGGATGCTCACATAGAAGACAAAGAGTTCATTACTAATGCTTACCACTCGGATTTTAGAACTTGGAATTTCCAGTTTTCTGTTGACAAAATTTCCTTAAAGGTATAGGATAAAGGTACTAATACTCGGAGGTAAGGGAGACATGAACAACTAAGTCTATCAAATAAAGAAACTTTATTTAGTAGATCTTGTTTTTGTCTCTTTTTGTGTGCTCTTTTCATACTAGATTTTCTAGTATCTTATCCTCATTGAAAATTAAAAAACTAGAAAGCTAACCATCTGCTCCTCTTGAGTTGGATTAGGCAATCCTAAGCTAGTTTGACGAGCTTTTCAACGGGGATAATAGAGTTTTCGATAGTGACTTTGGGCTCTACTAGGTAAAGTAGAGCTTTTTGTTATGCACTATTGACATTATAGAAAGGGCAACAATATGATAAAAATCAATCACCTGACCATCACACAAAACAAAGATTTACGGGATCTTGTATCCGACTTAAGCATGACCATCCAAGACGGGGAAAAGGTCGCTATTATTGGCGAAGAAGGAAATGGCAAATCAACCTTACTTAAAACTTTAATGGGGGAAACTTTTCCTGATTTCACTATCAGGGGAGACATCCAGTCTGACCACCAGTCTCTGGCCTACATTCCTCAAAAACTCCCCGAGGAGCTGAAAAAGAAAACTCTACACGACTACTTCTTTTTTGATACTGTTGATTTAGACTACAGTGTTCTCTATCGTTTGGCTGAGGAATTGCAGTTTGATAGCGATCGTTTCGCTAGCGACCAAGAGATTGGCAGTCTATCAGGTGGCGAAGCTTTGAAAATTCAGCTCATCCATGAGTTAGCCAAACCTTTTGAGGTTCTATTTTTAGATGAACCTTCAAATGATCTAGATCTAGAGACGGTTGATTGGCTAAAAAGTCAGATTCGAAAGATTCGGCAAACTGTTATTTTCATTTCCCATGATGAAGACTTTCTTTCTGAAACGGCAGACACTATTGTCCACTTGCGACTGGTCAAGCACCGTAAAGAAGCCGAAACGCTAGTAGAGCATTTAGATTATGATAGCTATAGCGAGCAGAGAAAGGCTAATTTTATCAAACAAAGTCAGCAGGCTGCCAACGACCAAAGAGCCTATAACAAAACCATGGAAAAGCATCGCCGAGTCAAGCAAAATGTAGAAACTGCACTTCGAGCTACCAAAGACAGTACTGCCGGTCGCCTATTGGCTAAAAAAATGAAAACTGTTCTCTCACAAGAAAAACGCTACGAAAGGGCAGCTCAGTCCATGACCCAAAAGCCACTTGAAGAAGAACAAATCCAACTTTTCTTTTCAGACATCCAACCATTACCGGCTTCTAAAGTCTTAATCCAACTGGAAAAGGAAAATTTGTCCATTGGCGAGCGAGTTTTGGCTCAGGAGTTACAACTAACTATCCGTGGCCAAGAAAAAATTGGTATCATCGGGCCAAATGGTATTGGGAAATCAACTCTGTTAGCCAAGTTACAGCAACTTCTTAATGATAAAAGAGAGATTTCGCTTGGTTTTATGCCACAAGATTACCACAAAAAACTGCAATTGGATTTATCACCAATAGCCTATCTAAGCAAAACTGGGGAAAAAGAGGAACTACAGAAAATCCAATCTCACTTAGCCAGTCTCAATTTCAGCTATCCAGAAATGCAGCATCAAATTCGCTCCTTATCTGGCGGACAACAGGGAAAACTTCTGCTTTTGGATTTAGTGCTACGAAAACCAAACTTTCTCCTTCTGGATGAACCCACACGAAACTTTTCTCCCACTTCTCAACCTCAAATCAGAAAACTCTTTGCCACTTATCCTGGTGGTCTCATCACTGTTTCGCATGACCGTCGTTTCTTAAAAGAGGTCTGTTCAAGCATCTATCGCTTAACAGAACATGGTTTGGAGGTAGTTAATTTACAAGATATATAAATTTTGAGCATAGCAAAAATCCAGAGACGATCTCTGGATTCTTTTTACATCTGTTTTAAACGTTCAATCCGTTCTGAGATAGGTGGGTGGGTATAAAAGAGTTTTTGGAACCCTCCACCTTTCTTGGGATCATTGATATAAAGTGCGCTGCTGGCATCATCGACATGGTGATGCATCGGCTCGCTATTGTCCAACTTACGTAGGGCATTAATCATCCCTTGAGGATTGCGCGTCAACTCGACACTGGAAGCATCAGCTAGGAATTCCCTCTGACGAGAAATAGCTAGTTGCACCAAGGTTGCAGCAAGAGGGGCCAGCACGATAGCTAGTAGGGAAACCACTAGCATAATAATTTCTAAGCCATTTCCTTCTCGGTCATCGTCACTTCGTCTGCGACCTGCGCCACCCCACCACATCATACGACCTGCCATACTAGAAAGCAGGGTAATGGCACTAGCAAGGGCGACAGCAATAGTTGAAATGCGGATATCGTAGTTACGAATATGACTGACTTCATGTCCCATAACAGCTTCTAGTTCTTCACGATTCATGATAGCAAGGAGACCTGACGTCGCAGCAACCGCTGCGTTTTGAGGGGTAGAACCTGTCGCAAAGGCATTTAAGGCTGGATCATCAATGATGAAAACACGGGGCATAGGAATCTGAGCGACCATAGCCATATCTTCCACTACATGGTAGAGGTCTGGTGCCGTTTGTTCATCAACTTCACGAGCGCCATTCATAGACATGACAATCTCTGTTGATTGAAAAATCATAGACAAGGCATAGATAAAGCCGATAATCAGAGCGATAAGCAAACCACCAAGGCCAGATCGCATAAAGAGGTAACCAACCGCATAGCCAACAAGAGCTAAGAGTAGGAAAAATACCAGCAACAAAATCCAGGTTTTTCGTTTATTGCTTGCAATTTGATCAAACAACATCTTAGTCACCTAAACCGCTAAAATCAACTTTAGGTACTACCTTTTCCTCTTCTGGAGTTTGAAGGAAATCTGCTGCTTTAAATCCAAACATTCCAGCGATAATATTGCTTGGGAAGGTTTCTAATTTTACATTGTAGTTGCTGACAACACTGTTGTAGAGTTGTCGAGAGTAAGAAATTTTATTTTCTGTATTAGTCAACTCCTCTTGCAATTTAACAAAGTTAGCACTGGCTTTCAAATCTGGATAGCTTTCTGCAACTGCAAAAATACCTGAAACCTGACGAGTGAGGGCATCACTAGCTTTCATAGCTTCTACTGGTGAAGTCGCTGCCGCCACTTGGTTACGCAGTTCTGCCACCTTTTCAAGGGTAGAACCTTCATATTTGGCATAACCTTTTACGGTCTCAATCAAGTTTGGCAAGAGGTCATTTCGACGTTTCAACTGAACATCAATCTGACTCCAAGCCTCCTTTGTTTGCATACGATTTTTAACCAAACCGTTATAGCTAACAATCACAAAAATAACAATAAGAGCCAAAACTCCAAGAATAATCCAAGTCATGATATAAGTCCTTTCTACTTTTAGATTAGTACCAGTATATCAAATTTTTAATGATTGTGGTAAAATAAGATGATACTAAAGAAGGAAATAACTATGAAACCAGAAACATTTTACAACTTGCTTGCCGAGCAAAATCTTCCACTTTCGAATCAGCAAAAAGAACAATTTGAACGTTATTTTGAACTCTTGGTCGAGTGGAATGAAAAAATTAATTTGACGGCCATTACAGACAAGGAAGAAGTTTATCTCAAACATTTTTACGATTCGATTGCACCTGTTCTGCAAGGTTTGATTCCCAATGAAACTATCAAACTTCTTGATATTGGAGCTGGGGCAGGATTTCCTAGTCTACCAATGAAAATCCTCTACCCTCAGCTTGATGTGACCATCATTGATTCACTTAACAAGCGCATCAACTTCCTCCAACTTTTGGCTCAGGAGCTGGATTTGGACGGCGTCCATTTCTACCATGGGCGTGCTGAAGATTTTGCCCAAGACAAGAACTTCCGTGCTCAGTTTGATATGGTAACAGCTCGTGCGGTTGCCCGTATGCAGGTCCTATCTGAATTGACTATTCCTTACCTTAAAGTTGGTGGCAAACTATTGGCACTCAAGGCCAGCAATGCTCCTGAGGAGTTATTAGAAGCCAAGAATGCCCTCAACCTCCTCTTCAGCAAGGTCGAAGACAATCTCAGCTACGCCCTACCAAATGGAGATCCGCGTTACATGACAGTTGTAGAAAAGAAAAAGGAAACACCAAATAAATATCCACGTAAAGCTGGCATGCCCAACAAACGTCCGCTTTAATCTTTTTAGGAAAAAATGATTTACAAAATCAGCCTCGCTGCTTTATTTCCATGCTCAGGAAAAAATGATTTACAAAATCAACCTCGCTCTCTTATTTCTAGGCTCGGGAAAA
>CAUTTK010000031.1:0-15768 GCA_963541475.1 uncultured Streptococcus sp.
TCTGCCACGAACCAGACTTTTATGAAGGCTGGATGGACCAAATCTGGGATTTTAACAAGCTAACTTAAGAATGAGGTAAAAGAAATACAGTATCGAATGTGGGTACTGTATTTTTTAGGTTTTTAAGATTTAATACTCTTCGAAAATCAAATTCAAACCGCGTCAACGTCGCCTTGCCTTATGTATAGTTACTGACTTCGTCAGTTCTATCCACAACCTCAAAGCAGTGCTTTGAGCAGCCTGTAGCTAGTTTCCTAGTTTGTTCTTTGATTTTCATTGAGTTTAAAATCGTAGTCTTTCACCACTTCGATGCTATCGATTGTGATAGCAGTAGTTGGTTTGTCTTTTTCATCTTTTTCGGCTTTAGCAATTTTATCCACAACATCCATACCGTCAATCACTTGACCAAAGACTGGGTGTTTACCATCTAGACTAGGATTTCCACCATCTTTGTAGGCTTCGATGATTTTCTTTGGATACTTGCTTGTAGGGAGTTTAGCAGAGGTATCAGTAGAGTTTTGGTTGATGAAGAATTGGCTACCATTGGTGTTTGGTTGACCAGTATTAGCCATAGAAAGGGCACCACGGATATTATAGAGATAAGGAGTAATTTCGTTCTTGAAACCAGTTCCCTTGTCTTTTGTCTTATCCTTGTCATGCCAGATAGACTGACCACCTGTACCGTCCCCTTTTGGATCTCCAGTTTGGACCATAAAGCCATCGATGACACGGTGGAAGGTAATGCCGTTATAGTAACCTTCTTTGGCATGAGTGAGGAAGTTTTCAACCGCTAGAGGAGCGAGTTTAGGGAAGAGTTTGATACGGATATCTCCTTGGCTTGTGTGGAGAATCACTTCGGCTTCATCTTCAGCAACTTCTTTAGATAGTTGTGGGAAATTGGCGTTTTCGTTTGTTAAAGCATCGTTTAACTCCTTGGCAGATTGGGCAGCTGCTTTGGAGCTTTCCTCAGCGGCCAAGCTAGAATCTACATACTCATCACCACGCAAACTACGTTGGATGTTGCTACATCCAGCTAGGGCTACAGTGGATAGTAAAAGAAGGGTTGCTAGTTTTTTCATTTTGATCCTCTCAAAAATTCATTTCTACCATTGTACCCTAAAAGGAAGGGGAATTCAAATATTAGTGACAAGACAGTTTTAGAGAAAATCAATCCCAAAGTCGCTTGATTAGAGATTTTTCTTTGGATGCCGGTCGATAATTTCCTGGTACTGTTCCAGTATCTGCTCTCCCTTTGGACTTAATTTGTAGCCACGAATCGAAAAGTGACTTGCTAATTCTTCTTCTGAAAAGTTGTCATGAAGGGCTTGGTCCAGATCGGCAGCCTTCATCTTAGATAGTCCTGCAATTCCCTTGCTTTTCAAAATATTCTTTTTCATTGTAGCATTCAGATGGTCAAGTGAATCAAAAGCAGTTTCAATGACAGCATAACCTTTTTCCACTAGAGTTTTTAGATGTTTTGGGGCATCAATGCCATAAGTATACTCAAAGTATTTAGGAAACCAGGTTTCGGTGGTAAAAGTGCCAAACTGGATTCTCCAGAGGAGAATAATATCACCTGCTAGTAAATCATCTGTTAATAATTCCATGTTTCTTTTGGGAACAGGCTTGGGATTTAGAAGCCAAGCATCCAAATCACATTCAGGCGATATGGGTTTGACTTGATGGTCTTTATAAAATGTTTCTAAAATAGTATTCACTGATAGCCTCTTTCAAACATTTATTTCCTACTTCTGACAAATTTCTAAATGGTTTAAGAATTTTATAGTCTGTCAAGTTTTTTTCTTGACACCTGTCAGAAATCTGCTATAATAGAACATGTGCTAAATAGCTCAGCTATTTCACCGAAATAAAAAATAAGAAAAGAGACTTTAAAAATGGCAGTTAAAATCCGTTTGACTCGTATGGGTTCTAAGAAAAAACCTTTCTACCGTATCAACGTAGCAGATTCACGTTCACCACGTGACGGACGTTTCATCGAAACAGTTGGAACTTACAACCCACTTGTTGCTGAAAACCAAGTAACTTTGAAAGAAGACCGCGTTCTTGCATGGTTGGCTGATGGAGCTCAACCTTCAGATACAGTTCGCAACATCCTTTCAAAAGAAGGTGTATTGAAGAAATTCCACGATTCTAAATTCTCAAAATAAGTTTAAAGTAGGTTGACAGATGGATACGATTGAAAATCTCATTATTGCGATTGTGAAACCCTTGATTTCACAACCAGATGCCTTAACTATCAAGATTGAAGATACACCAGAATTTTTGGAATATCATTTGGATCTTGATCAAAGTGATGTGGGTCGTGTAATCGGTCGTAAGGGTCGCACTATTTCTGCGATAAGAACGATTGTCTACTCTGTCCCAACTGAAGACAAAAAAGTAAGAATCGTTATTGACGAAAAATAAGAAGGGCGGGACGAATGTCTCGCTTTTTTGTGGGGAATAGAAGATATTTTCTTGTTATTTTATGGTTTGAAAAATTTATGAAATATTGGAATACTAATAAATATAAAAACAAAATTAATACTGTTGAATTTTATAAACATTTATATGAGGCGCATGATGTCAATGATTACATCAAGTTATTAAAATTATCTGGGGTTTTTACAAGTGGAAATTCTAGTAATGGTACTAAACTTATAGCTAAATATATTTTAGTGAAGAAATTTTATATATTGAATGAACAGATTGTGAATAAATTCCTGTTTGAGGTTTCAATCTTGAATCAACTATATGACATGATTCAGATAGAAAAAAGCTCTCTTTTAGATAGCACAAAGAAAAATATTCTACAATTATCAATATACTACGCACAAGCACACTATGAATCTTTTAAGAATAGTAACAACAGGGCTACAGATTTAAGTGATGGAATTGAAGAAATTTGGCTAAGATTAGGAGATGTTTTAAAAGACGCGCTTCGAAAAAAGACAGTCTTTAAATGGGAAGAAGGCGCTAGTTTAAATCAGTCAGAAAGTGAAAATATTTTTTCTATTTTTGGTCACTTGAATATTTTTAGTTTAATAATTGATTTATGGACATACAGCGACATTGAATTTAAGATTTATGATAACCAAATTCATATTAAAGAGATAGGTGATTTTAGTATAAAACGATTATATGCTTTAGCAACTTATTTAGATTTAAAAGATTTTAGAGCCCTTTTGGCTTGTAATCCCAATCTTGATTTTGATACTAAATTAGAAAAATCTGATGTAAAAAAAAATTTATATAAACTATTAGAGAAACAGGTTAAAGAATATTTTTATACTAAAAATTTTGAAGAAGAATATGATGGTATTAAACTAAGACAGTGGATGGATGCTTATTGGCTTTTATATGAATTATGTGATGAATCTGATGAAAGAATTGTAGTGATTTCAAAGAACAAATTAAGAGAGCTGTTTTTTGATAAAGGACTGCCAGAATACTTGCTTAAGCAACTAATTTTTAAAACTTCTTCTAGAGATTTATATGATAATCCACTTATAGAGTTTGAAGAAGTTTATGTTCTACTATCTAATTTGGTTTTATATACAGATTTTTCAAGAACAATTTTATCTGTTATATCAAAAAAACAACAAAGTAAAGAGACTGGAATAAATCAGAAAGGAAGAAATTTTGAACGTCATATTAACAGCTTAGCAAAAAAACAATTTTCTAAACAGTCTGGTGGAATAAAACGGAATATTGATGGGGAGACATATGAAATTGATGGAATATTTTTTAAAGATGAGACATTAGTTATTCTAGAAGCTAAAACACAAAATCAACCAACTAATATCATTGAGTTCTATAAGAATCAGGCTGAGTTAAATAATTATATAGAAAAATTTAAAAGAAATTCTAAATATTTTACTGAAAATGAGAAAAAAATAATGGCAAAAAACCT
The DNA here is from genome assembly GCA_963541475.1 of uncultured Streptococcus sp. GTDB lineage: Bacteria > Bacillota > Bacilli > Lactobacillales > Streptococcaceae > Streptococcus. The sequence continues at coordinate 3,914 of CAUTTK010000031.1, forward strand.
TGGGATATATAGTAGTGATATAAAAAGAGTTATAAATATGTTTGTGTCCAATGTTAGTCAGTATAATTCAAAACAAGATGAAGTATATATTATTGATGAGATTGATTTTTCTAATTTTATGAATAGGAGAACTCCTAAGATTCATATTAGTGAAAAAGGTAATATACACTCTATAGATATATTGCCTCAATTATATTCTGGTGAGGCAACTATTGATCAATTATTAAATCTTTTACAATCAAATCAGAAAAGAGAATTGATTACGCAAAGAATAAAAAATAGAAATATACAGTGTAACATAGGTGATAAAATTATCTCATTCAGTTTTATGATATTAGAAGATATCAATGATACTATTTTGTAGTTTCGATAAAAATATCTATATATGTCAAATTTGGAAAAACTTTTGGATAACTTCCAATAGAACTAGGAATAATCTCTTTTCTCTACTAAAGGATCTTTTCATCTAGCTTAGGCTAGTTAGTAAGAGAAAGAAATGAGACAGGCAGTTTATATTATCAAAGTAAGGAATCTCCAAGAGATAGATAAGCTAGAACTTGTGAGACAAGAACGAGAAAAGCAGATTAGACTGGCTGAATCCTTTTTAGGCAATGCAGTAGATAAATGGTGATAGAAGGCATAAAATACTAATCCTAGAAATAGCATCTAGGGTTCTACTATGCTACAATGGAAAGACAGTCTCAAAGAATTCTAGTCAATCAATCTTGAGAATAGCTATTTTTAAAAGGAGTAAGAGTCTATGAACGAGAAAACAAAAGCTTACCTAGCAGCCTTATCCTTTTCAGCAATCATTGGTTTTTCTTTTTTATTTACTAAAATTGCTTTAAGCTATACCAGTCCTCTTACGAACTTAGCGCATCGCTATACAATTGCAGCTTTAGTAATTGTCGTTCTTCATCAAACCAAACTTATCAAAGTGAGTTTAAGTAGAAAAGATATTCTTTCTATTCTTCCGATGAGTCTTTTCTATCCGCTTTTCTTTTTTATTTTTCAATCCTTTGCTCTACAGTATATATCGTCTTCTGAAGCGGGAATTTTACAAGCGCTTGTCCCGATTTTTACGCTCCTTTTAGCATCGGTCTTTCTCAAGGAAAAGACAAGCTTGCTGCAAAAGTTCTTTTTATTTTTATCCGTAGCAGGAGTAGTTTTCATCTTCCTTAGTAAAGGAGCTAACGTTGGTACTGAGACTGCTAGCTTTGGCTTTCTCTTGATGTTGGGATCTGTTCTCGCCAATGCACTAAACAATATTCTCAGCAAGTCCACAGGAGGTCGCTATCGGGCCATGGATATGACAGCTGTTGTGATATTTGTTGGCTTCGTCACCTTTAATACGCTGAGTCTGACCTCTCACTATCTAGAGGGGAACATATTAGCTTACTTTGCGCCACTTGGACAGGTGTCTTATTTGCTTTCAATTCTCTATTTGGGAATTCTAGCCTCTATCGTTACTGGTAGTCTCTCTATATATGCTATTGTTCGACTTGGAGCATCAACCGTCAGTGTCTTTGGAAATCTTGGAACAGTTTTGACTATTGTAGCCGGAGCTCTTATCCTCCACGAACCAATTTATAGCTACCATATGATCGGAGCAACTTTGATTATTGCTGGAATTTTAGGCATGAATCTGATGAGAAAAAAGTAAAGATTGTTTAGCAGTCTTTTTCTTAATCCAAGTCATTCAGAAAATTCAAAAATTTTAATGTAATCAAGTTTAGAACACGATGATTTTAATATAGCATGATAAAATAGATAAAAAGAATAATACTAGGATAAAGAGGAGAGAGTGCAATAATGAAGCAAAATGATATAGCTGAAGCTATTGCTTTTTATAACAGAAAACCTGAGACTTTGGTACGTCATATTATACCAGTCGTAGATTGTGATTTGGTTGTTTATCATCGCCCTGGAAGCTCAAGTAAGGGACACGTTATTTTTTATCATGGAGCTTGTGGCCGTAGTCAGATGTGGGCTCACCAGTATGATGCTTTTGATGGATTTGACCTTTACTTTGTCAATGTTAGAGGACAGGGTGAATCACCTATGAAAGTTGGTTTACCTGACTTAGAAGGTGCTGTTCAAGATGTAGATGCTATTTTGTCCCATTTCCAGTTGGATAAGGTGATATTGGTTGGTCATTCTTGGGGAGGGAATCCACTTCAAGAGTACACCTATCGTCATCCAGAACGAGTTCTAGCCTTGGTTATGGTAGATAGTTGGGGACAGCATCGTTACCTATCAGATAAAGAGAGAAATCGCATAAAATATAGTTCCCTTATGTATAAAACGATTCCTTGGAAGGTGATTGCAGATAAGAACTCAAAAATGTGTACAGATAATCCTATCACAAGAGAATTAGTCAAGACGGCCATTATAGAAACTGGGCGAGATGTTTTTTTGAATCTTGGAATCACAGGTTTTTTGTCTGTCCATGAGATAGAGGGTTATCATGGAAATCCTCCTATGCTATTAGTAAGAGGCGAAAATGATTTTCCCAAACACCTAAAAGTAATCTACGATGGTATCATTGCCTTAAATCCCAATGCGCGTCAAGTAACGATTTCAGATAGTAAACACCAACCTATGAATGACCATCCTGAAGAGTTTAATCAGATAATTGGTGAATTCTTTGAAGAAGTAGTAGCTCTGTAAGATGAGATTTATCCAACTTGAGAAAATCACTGGAACGTGTTAAAATAAAGGATAGAAATAGATACAGGAGACAAGATGAACTACTTTAATGTTGGGAAAATCGTCAATACGCAGGGGTTACAGGGTGAGATGCGAGTCTTATCTGTGACGGATTTTGCAGAAGAACGGTTTAAAAAAGGAGCCGAGCTGGCTTTGTTTGATGAAAAAGATCAGTTCGTTCAAACAGTGACCATAGCTAGCCACCGTAAACAGAAGAACTTTGACATTATTAAATTCAAAGATATGTACCATATCAATGCTATTGAAAAGTATAAAGGTTATAGTCTCAAGGTCGCTGAGGAGGATTTGAATGATTTAGATGATGGTGAATTTTACTATCACGAGATTATTGGTTTGGAAGTCTATGAGGGAGAGAACCTGATTGGAACCATCAAGGAAATCCTGCAACCAGGTGCTAACGATGTCTGGGTGGTCAAGCGAAAAGGCAAGCGTGATTTATTATTGCCTTATATCCCACCAGTGATTCTCAATGTTGATATTCCGAATAACCGCGTCGATGTGGAAATCTTAGAAGGGTTAGACGATGAAAATTGATATTTTAACCCTTTTTCCAGAGATGTTCTCTCCACTGGAGCACTCAATCGTCGGAAAGGCTCGAGAAAAAGGGCTCTTGGATATCCAGTATCATAATTTTCGAGAATATGCTGAAAAGGCCCGCCATGTAGACGATGAGCCCTACGGAGGCGGACAGGGGATGTTGCTCCGAGCCCAACCCATTTTCGATGCCTTTGACGCTATTGAAAAGAAAAATCCGCGCGTGATTCTCCTCGATCCAGCTGGAAAGCAGTTTGATCAGGCTTATGCTGAGGATTTGGCTCAAGAGGAAGAACTTATCTTTATCTGCGGTCACTATGAGGGCTATGATGAGCGGATCAAGACCTTGGTAACAGATGAGATTTCTCTAGGTGATTATGTCTTAACTGGAGGAGAATTGGCGGCCATGACCATGATTGATGCTACGGTGCGCCTGATTCCAGAAGTGATTGGTAAGGAGTCTAGCCACCAAGATGATAGTTTTTCTTCAGGCCTTCTAGAATATCCTCAGTACACACGTCCCTATGATTATCGAGGGATGGTTGTGCCAGATGTTCTGATGAGCGGGCACCATGAAAAGATTCGTCAGTGGCGATTGTACGAGAGTTTAAAGAAAACCTACGAGCGCAGACCAGATTTGCTTGAACATTATCAACTGACAGCAGAAGAAGAAAAAATGCTGGCAGAAATTAAAGAAAACAAATAATAAAGGAGAAACCTATGCAAGTAATCAAACGTGATGGAGAAATTGCTGAATTTAATCCAGATAAGATTTACCAAGCTATCTTAAAAGCAGCCCAGACTGTCTATGTATTGACAGATGATTTGCGTCAAAACCTTGCACAAGTCACTAAGAAAGTGGTTTTGGATTTGGAAGAAGCCAAGATGGAACGTGCTACCATCAGCATGATTCAGTCTATGGTTGAACATCGTTTACTGGGTGCAGGTTACATTACCATTGCAGAACACTACATTTCCTATCGTCTACAACGTGACTTGGAAAGAAGTGGTTATGGAGATCATATCGCTGTTCATTTACATTTTGAACAAATTCGCTAAGAAAAAAGAGTGGGATGAAGCAACTACATCTCACTCTTTCTTAAATCTATTTTTTTGGGCTGTTTGGACGGTTGAAGGGACAAATCGCAGGCGTTGAATATCGCTTATGCGGATAATACGGGTCACATTTTTGGCAAAATTTTTCACGATAATTTGCTGGCGTTGCTGATCGTATTTGATGATGTCACCTGTAAAACTTGTCTCAGACAAGATAAGGTGAACAGCGGTTTGTTTCTGGATAGCCTCTTCAATAGTGGCTGTATGGGAGTTGGTTTCAGTCTGATCAGGTTGGTCATGTCCATTTAAAAAGTCATGTATTTTATTTAGAACTTGATGGAATTTATGTCTCATATTGGCCTCCCTTCTTTTATATCAATATTATATAAAATTTTCCTAAAATCTACAAGATTTTACGAATAAACTAATGAAAGCTAAAAAAGGAGAAGAAAATGGCAGAATTTACATTTGAAATCGAAGAGCACTTGTTGACTCTTTCTGAAAACGAAAAAGGTTGGACCAAGGAAATCAACCGTGTGAGCTTTAATGGTGCCCCTGCAAAGTTTGATATTCGTGCTTGGAGTCCAGATCATACTAAAATGGGCAAAGGGATTACTCTCTCCAATGAAGAATTTCAAACCATGGTGGATGCCTTTAAAGGAAACTAAGTTTTTAAAATGAAAGAAAAGGATACTGAGTCATGACAACTCTATATCCTTTTTTAGTTAGCAAAGTAAGCTTGATTTTTAAGGCGTTGAAGTAATGGACGGCTAATAAAACTAATAGCAATAATTTTACCAAGATCTGGGATGATAAAGGGAAATACCCCCACAGCAAGAGCTTTTTCAAATGGCATTCCAGCTAGGAAATGTAATCCAATGATCCCACCAACAAAAACAAGTGTATCTCCCAAGAGATTTGCTAGAAAAATTCTGACAAAACCACTATCACTGTTAGTTAGAGAAGAGGTAAGTCCAGAATAAACAAGATAAAACCAAAGATAGCCTGCAGTAGGACCAATCAAAGCATGAAATCCAGCTCCACCTCCTGCAAAGACAGGAAGACCGATAGCACCTAGAAGAAGATAAAGTCCAACAGAAAGTACAGCCTCTCTCGGTCTAAAGACAGTAGCAATCAAGCCGATTGCAAAGTTTTGCAGAGTGAAGGGAACAGGTCCAATTGGAAGACTGATTTGTGCCAAAACAGCAATGAGAGCAGCCCCAATAGCAGGGATAGCATAAACGTGAGCTTTTTTCAAAATAGTTAACCTCTTTTCTTATGTATAGTAACTATTATACTTAATTTAATATTATTGTCAACCTGTTTCTGTAACAAAGGTAACAAAAAACTGTAACGGCCGATTTTGCTGACTGGGTAAGTTGTTTTCATCGACTCGAAAATCATTAAAAAAGAAGCAGACACATTTGTATCAGCTTCTTTTGTGTCGATTAACGCATGGTTACAAATTCTTCGGATGCAGTTGGGTGAATCGCCACAGTTGCATCAAAGTCTGCCTTGGTTGCTCCCATTTTGATAGCAACAGCAAATCCTTGAATCATTTCATCAACACCGTATCCAATTCCATGAAGTCCGACAACTTTTTCTTCCGAACCAGCTGTGATCAATTTGAAACGTGTTTCTTGACGGTTGTAAGTGCAAGCAGAGTACATAGAAGTAAAGCTTGATTTGTAAACCTTGATTTGGTCTTGACCGTATTCTTTAATAGCTTGCTCTTCTGTCAATCCAACAGTTCCGATAGCAGGGTGTGAAAAGACAACGGTTGGAATAGTTGAGTAGTCCATTTTAGCAGTTGTTTTGCCGTTAAAGAGACGTTCAGATAAAGTACGTCCAGCCTTGATAGCAACTGGAGTTAGTTCTTTTTCGCCTGTTACATCACCTAGAGCGTAGATTCCTTCAACAACAGTATCTTGGTATTCATCCACTTGGATAAAGCCACGTTCGTTCAGAGTTACTCCAGCTTTTTCAAGTTGCAATCCCTTAACGTTTGGACGGCGACCAGTAGCCCAGATAACTTGGCTAGCTGTGTGATTAGTACCATCTTCAAAATGAATGGTAATGCCTGCAGCAGTTTTTTCTAACTTGACAGGGACTTTGTGAGTATGAAGTGGTAAGTTTGTTCTTTCCATTTCCTTGACCAAACCTTCAACGATGTAAGAATCAAAACCACGTAAAGGACGATCGCGGCGAACAAAGAGGTCTGTCTTGACACCGAAAGTGTGGAGTACGCCAGCCAATTCAACGGCGATATAACCAGCACCTAGAATTGCAACTGACTCTGGAAGTTCTTCCCAGGCAAATACATCATCAGAAGAACCACCTAGTTCAGCACCAGGAATATTTGGAATACTTGGATGGGCACCAGTAGCAATCACGATATGTTTAGCACGAATCAGTTCACCATTTACGCTGACAGTATGAGAATCTACAAATTCAGCATGCCCTTCAATCAGGTCTACGCCGTTGCGTTTAAAACTGCCATCATAAGAAGAACGAGCACGATCAATGTAGGCTTCACGATTGCGACGTAGGGTTGCAAAGTCAAAGTTAAGATCAGTGGTCTTAAAGCCGTAGTCTTCTCCAAATTGATGGAAAGTCTCAGCGATTTGCGCCCCGTACCACATAATTTTTTTAGGAACACAGCCGACATTGACGCAGGTTCCACCTAATTTCTTTTCCTCAATAACGGCCGCTTTGGCCCCATGTTCACCAGCACGGTTCATGGTAGCAATTCCTCCGCTACCTCCACCGATAGCAATGATATCATATTCTCTCATTGAAAACTCCTTTGTACTCTTTTAAATAGTAGAGTGTCATTTTTTGATAGTCATATTCTATCTTTTTTTTGATTTGATTGCAAAAATCTGCTACGTTCAAAAAATTAAAGAAAAGGCTTGCAAAAAAGAAAAATAAAGTGTATGATATATCTAGTACAATAACTAAACAAAAAATCCGAACAATAAGTGAATCCTGAAATGTCATTATTTCGTTCTAAAATGTTATTGTTTATATTTGGGAATTTTTGTATAATATTGTTAAGGACTTTAAATCAAAAAAGGAGTTTCATTATGAAAAAGAATGGTAAAGCTAAAAAGTGGCAATTGTATGCAGCAATTGGTGCTGCCAGTGTAGTTGTATTGGGGGCTGGGGGGATCTTGCTCTTTAGACAACCTTCTCATACTGCTGTAAAAGATGAAGCTACTCATCTTGTTGTTGCTAAGGAGGGAAGCGTGGCATCTTCTGTCTTATTGTCAGGGACAGTAACAGCAAAAAATGAACAATATGTTTATTTTGATGCTAGTAAGGGAGATTTAGATGAAATCCTTGTTTCTGTGGGTGATAAGGTTAGTGAAGGGCAGGCTTTAGTCAAGTACAGTAGTTCAGAAGCCCAGGCTGCCTATGATTCAGCTAGTCGAGCAGTAGCTAAGGCAGATCGTCATATCAATGAACTCAATCAAGCACGAAATGAAGCCGCTTCAGCTCCGGCTCCACAGTTACCAGTGTCAGCAGGAGGAGAAGGTGCTGCAGCCCAAACTCCAGCTCCAGTCTCAGGAAATTCAGTTTCATCTATTGATGCACAACTGGGTGATGCTCGTGATGCCCGTGCAGATGCAGCAGCGCAATTAAGCAAGGCTCAAAGTCAGTTGGATGCAACGACTGTTCTCAGTACCCTAGAAGGAACTGTAGTCGAAGTCAACCGCAATGTTTCAAAATCTCCAACAGGAGCTAGCCAGGTGATGGTTCATATTGTAAGCAATGAAAACTTACAAGTTAAGGGCGAACTATCTGAATACAACCTTGCCAACCTATCTGTAGGACAAGAAGTAACCTTCACTTCTAAAGTTTATCGAGATAAGAGCTGGACTGGTAAGATTAGCTATATCTCCGACTACCCTAAAAACAATGGCGAAGCAGCAAGTGCAGCCACTGCCGCAGCAGGTGGTAATTCTGGTTCTAAATATCCATATACCATCGATGTTACAAGTGAAATCGGTGATTTGAAACAAGGATTCTCAGTAAGCGTTGAGGTCAAGAATAAGAGTAAAGCCATTTTGGTTCCTCTAACAAGTGTTGTGACTGAAAATGATAAGAACTATGTCTGGGTGCTTGACGAGCAGAAAAAGGCTAAGAAAGTGGAAGTTGGTTTGGGCAATGCTGATGCAGACAACCAAGAAATCACTTCAGGTCTGACAAATGGAGTCAAGGTCATCAGTAACCCAACGTCTTCTCTAGAGGAAGGAAAAGAGGTGAAGGCTGATGAAGCAACTAATTAGTCTAAAAAATATCTGCAGAAGTTACCGTAATGGCGACCAAGAACTGCAGGTTCTTAAAAACATCAACCTAGAAGTGAATGAGGGTGAATTTGTTGCTATCATGGGACCATCTGGTTCTGGTAAGTCTACTCTCATGAATACGATTGGCATGTTGGATACACCAAGCAGTGGCGAATATTATCTTGAAGGCCAAGAAGTAGCTGGACTAGGTGAAAAACAATTAGCCAAGGTCCGCAACCAACAAATCGGATTTGTCTTTCAACAGTTCTTTCTCCTATCTAAACTCAATGCTCTACAAAATGTAGAATTGCCCTTGATTTACGCAGGAGTTTCATCTTCAAAACGTCGCAAGTTAGCCGAGGAATATTTAGATAAGGTTGAATTGACAGAACGTAGTCACCATTTACCTTCGGAATTATCTGGAGGTCAAAAGCAACGTGTAGCTATTGCGCGTGCCTTGGTAAACAATCCTTCTATTATCCTAGCAGACGAACCGACAGGAGCCTTGGATACCAAAACAGGGAACCAAATTATGCAACTATTGGTTGACTTGAACAAAGAAGGAAAAACTATTATCATGGTAACGCATGAGCCTGAAATAGCTGCTTATGCCAAACGTCAGATTGTCATTCGAGATGGAGTTATTTCGTCTGATAGTGCTCAGTTAGAAAAGGAGGAAAACTAAGATGCAGAATCTGAAATTTGCCTTTTCATCTATCATGGCTCATAAGATGCGTTCTTTGCTTACCATGATTGGGATTATTATCGGTGTTTCATCGGTTGTTGTGATTATGGCTCTGGGTGATTCTATGTCTCGACAGCTCAATAAAAATATGACCAGATCTCAAAAAAATATCAGTGTCTTTTTCTCTTCTAAAAAAAGTAAAGATGGATCTTTTACTCAGAAACAATCAGCTTTTACGGTTTCTGGAAAAGAAGAGGAAGTTCATGTTGAACCACCAAAACCGCAAGAATCTTGGATCAAGGAGGCAGCCAAACTGAAGGGAGTGGATAATTACTATGTAACCAACTCAACGAACGCCATCTTGACTTATAAAGATAAAAAGGTTGAAAATGCCAATTTGACAGGTGGTAACAGAACTTATATGGAGGCTGTTAACAATGAAATTCTTGCAGGTCGTAGTCTGAGAGAACAAGATTTCAAAGAATTTGCAAGTGTCATTTTGCTTGATGAAGAATTATCCATTAGTCTATTTGGATCTCCTCAAGAGGCTATTAACAAGGTTGTGGAAGTCAATGGTTTTAGTTATCGAGTCATTGGTGTTTATACTAGCCCAGAATCTAAAAATTCAAAAATGTATGGTCTTGGTGGCTTGCCTATTACCACAAATATCTCCCTTGCTGCGAATTTTAATGTAGATGAAATTGCTAATATTGTCTTTCGAGTGAATGACACAAGCTTGACTCAAACTCTGGGGCCAGAATTAGCACGAAAAATGACAGAGCTTGCTGGCTTGCAACAGGGAGAATATCAAGTAGCAGATGAGTCAGCTGCATTTGCAGAAGTTCAACAATTGTTTAGTTTTATGACGACGATTATTAGTGCAATCGCAGGAATTTCTCTCTTTGTTGGAGGAACTGGTGTTATGAATATCATGCTGGTTTCAGTAACAGAGCGTACTCGTGAGATTGGTCTCCGTAAGGCTTTGGGTGCGACACGTGCTAATATTTTAATCCAATTTTTGATTGAATCCATGATTTTGACCTTACTAGGTGGAGTCATTGGTTTGACTATTGCAACAGGCTTAACCGCTATAGCTGGTATACTATTGCAAGGTTTGATTGCGGGTATAGAAGTGGGAGTATCAATCCCAGTTGCCCTATTTAGTCTTGCAGTTTCGGCTAGTGTTGGTATGATTTTTGGGGTCTTGCCAGCCAACAAGGCATCGAAACTTGATCCAATCGAAGCCCTTCGTTATGAATAAGATCAACAAGATGGACACTCGTCTATCTTGTTTTTGTATAGATTTCCCTATCGAAAATCCTTAAAAATGTGATATAATGAAGTGTTAGAAAAACAGGTTTCATTTGCCTGGAAAGGAAAAATTATGTCTGAAAAGAATTTTTATATTACAACGCCGATTTACTATCCATCTGGGAAACTTCATATCGGTTCTGCCTACACAACTATCGCATGTGATGTCCTAGCGCGTTATAAACGCCTGATGGGCTACGATGTCTTTTATTTGACAGGGCTTGATGAGCATGGTCAAAAGATTCAGCAAAAAGCTGAAGAAGCTGGCATCACACCTCAAGCCTATGTTGATGGGATGGTAGTTGGAGTCAAAGAACTCTGGCAATTACTAGATATCTCATACGATAAATTTATCCGCACAACTGATGACTACCATGAAAAAGTAGTGGCGCAGGTCTTTGAACGCTTGCTGGCTCAAGATGACATCTACTTGGGTGAATACTCTGGTTGGTATTCAGTGTCAGATGAGGAATTCTTTACAGAAAGTCAACTTGCAGAAGTTTTCCGTGACGAAGCTGGAAATGTGACGGGCGGTATTGCTCCATCAGGTCACGAAGTGGAATGGGTATCTGAAGAATCATACTTCCTTCGCCTCAGCAAATACCAAGACCGTTTGGTCGAATTTTTCAAAGCCCATCCTGAGTTCATCACTCCTGATGGTCGTCTCAATGAAATGCTGCGCAACTTCATCGAACCAGGTTTGGAAGACTTGGCTGTTTCTCGTACAACCTTTACATGGGGTGTTCCAGTACCATCTAATCCAAAACACGTTGTCTACGTCTGGATTGATGCCCTTCTGAACTATGCGACAGCTCTTGGCTACGGTCAAGACGAACATGGTAACTTTGACAAGTTCTGGAATGGAACTGTCTTCCATATGGTGGGGAAAGACATACTTCGTTTCCACTCAATCTATTGGCCAATCCTTCTTATGATGTTGGATATCAAATTGCCAGATCGTTTGATCGCCCATGGTTGGTTTGTCATGAAAGACGGAAAAATGTCTAAGTCTAAAGGAAATGTCGTTTACCCTGAAATGTTGGTAGAGCGTTATGGGCTTGACCCACTTCGTTACTACCTCATGCGTAGCCTTCCAGTTGGTTCAGATGGAACCTTCACTCCTGAAGACTATGTCGGCCGAATCAACTACGAATTAGCCAATGACCTTGGAAACCTCCTTAACCGTACGGTCTCTATGATTAACAAGTACTTTGATGGACAAATTCCTGCCTATGTAGAGGGTGTGA
>CAUTTK010000032.1:0-14928 GCA_963541475.1 uncultured Streptococcus sp.
ATTGTATTGAAATAATTTCACTGGTTCCTGCACGTTCTTATCCATTCACTTTCTTGTCTGTTATTCTATAAATCTTACTCCTAAGTATACCACATTTGCCCCTAGATGTGAAAGAGAGAAACACTCTAGACATTGCCAAGAAGGAAAAAAAAGGGTACAATGTAACAAAATCAAGGGAGGTCTGGAATGAAGAAACAAAGCAAATACCAAGAGGTCGTTTCCTATCTGAAAAATGGTATCGAGTCTGGACGATTTCCGACGGGAAGCCGCCTGCCTTCTATCCGTCAACTGAGCCTTGACTTTCACTGCAGCAAGGACACCATTCAACGAGCCCTGTTGGAATTACGGCACGAACAATACCTCTATGCCAAGCCCCAGAGTGGCTACTATGTCCTAGAACAAGGGCAACACCAGGACCTAGAAATTGAGGTTACCGACGAACATGCCAGCGCCTATGACGATTTCCGACTCTGTGTCAATGAAACCTTGATTGGACGGGAAAACTACCTCTTCAACTACTATGACAACCAAGAAGGATTAGAAGACTTAAGACAATCCATTCACCAACTGCTCTTTGACCAAGCCCTCTACTGCAAGGCTGATCAACTGGTACTGACTTCTGGAACCCAACAAGCCCTTTTTATTCTCTCTCAAATTTCCTTTCCGAGCCAGGCTAAGGAAATCTTGGTGGAACAGCCGACCTACCATCGGATGAATCGCCTCTTGATTGCACAGGGTCTGGACTATCAAACGATTGAACGAGGCATTGATGGGATTGACTTGGAGGAACTGGAAGGCCATTTCAAGACTGGAAAAATTAAGTTTTTCTATACCATTCCTCGCTTTCACTATCCTCTGGGGCATTCCTATTCTGAGCAGGACAAACGGGCTATTCTTGACTTAGCTACCAAATATGGAGTCTATATCGTAGAGGACGACTATCTGGGGGATTTGGACTCCAAGAAGGGCCAGACTTTCCACTATCTAGATACAGAGGAGCGGGTCATTTACATCAAGTCCTTCTCAACCAGCCTCTTTCCAGCCCTGCGGATTACGGCACTCATCCTGCCAAATGCTATCAAAGAAGCCTTTGTGGCCTACAAAAATATCCTAGACTACGACAGCAACCTCATCATGCAAAAGGCCCTGTCACTCTATATTGACAGTCAACTGTTTGAGAAAAATCGTCTGGCTCGCTTGTCCAATCAGGAAACTTACCAAAAACAACTCGAGAAAAGTTTAACCACAACTCCTTGTCCCCTCCCTCACTTTCCCCTACACGATGGTTTATTACTAGACCTGAGACAGTATCCTAAAATTGCTAGTCTCAAACACAGTCAGCTGAAATTGGACTTCTTTGAGGAGGCTTACTTGGATGCCTGCCCTTATCAATTTGCCAAGGTATCCTTAGATAATCTGGAAAAGGTTTTAAACTATTTAAAAGCAGAATTGGATTGACTTCCAACTCTGCTTTTTTCTTATACTCTTCGAAAATCTCTTCAAACCACGTCAGCGTCGCCTTACCGTAGATATATGCAACTGACTTCGTCAGTCTTATCTACAACCTCAAAGCAGTGCTTTGAGCAGCTTGCGGCTAGCTTCCTAGTTTGCTCTTTGATTTTCATTGAGTATTATTCTTCAACTTCTGTTAAGGTTGCCGCTTTTTCAAGATATTTTTGGTAGGTACCGTCATCCTTGAGTTTTTGGATGACCTTGTCCACCACTTCTTTCAAATCAGCACTATTTTTTCTAAGGGCAACTGCATTAGCTTCGCCGTCCTTCATCTTCAAGCTGACGGTTGCAACAGCTAGGTCGGCATTTTTAGCAGCATAGCTAAGGGCAACAGGCTCATCCATGTGAACAGCATCTACTTTTCCAGCCTGCAATTCATTGACAGCTTCCCCCATATTGGTTAGGGAAGTCAATTGAGCTTTCGGCAGTTGTTCCTTAACCATAGACTCTGGAACAGTCCCTTTTTGGGCCGCAATATTAGCACTTTCTAGGCTAGTTAGATCCTTGTATTTTTCTACATCAGCCTTACGAACCAAGAAACTAATCTTGTTTTCATAGTAAGGGATTGAAAAATCAAAGACTTCTTTTCTCTCGTCAGTAGCGCTAATTCCTGCAACTGCTAGGTCAGCCTTACCAGTTTGAAGACTGGTCAAGACATTGTCAAAACTCATGCTTGAGATTTCCAACTTAACCCCAAGTTCATCAGCGATAGCTTGAGCCATATCAATATCAGCACCGACGACCTGATTTTTCCCGTCAACCAAGAACTGGAATTCAAAAGGTGCATAGTCAGGACTGGTCGCCACAACCAATTTCCCCTTTTGCTTAATGGCCTCAACAGCTGACTGAGAACCATTAGAACCTGACTGGCAAGCTACTAAGAAGAAACTTGCAAGAAGACTACATAAAACAAATATCCATTTTTTTAATTTCATAAATAAACAACCTCTCTGTTATTTTTGTATAATTATAACTCTATCTAAGGTGCTTGTCAAGTGTTTTTTTGAATTTTTATCTTAAAAATATTTTTTTCATTCAAAAAAGGAGCTATCAGTTGATTTTAAGCTCCTTTTTATACAGAATGAATCTATTTTATAGTTCCACAATCTTACCTGTTTCAAAGTAAACAACCCATTCACAGATATTCTTAGCATAATCTCCAATACGTTCCAAGAAGGCAATCACTTGGAAATAATCACGACCTGTAACGATGGCATCTGGATTTTTCTTGATTTCTTCTGTAGCTAGGTCACGAATGCTATCAAAGTATTGGTTGATTTTTTCGTCCATGGCTGCTACTTCATAGGCCTGATCTACTGAACCATTGAGATAGAGGTCAAGGGCTGCTTCGACGAAGTTCTTGACATCGCGACCCATTCTCTTGATTTCTTCTTCAACAGCTGGGATACGTTGCTCCCCCTTCATACGAATGGCTGCTCTTGCAATGGAAACGGCATGGTCACCCATACGTTCCAAGTCAGATACAGCCTTCAAGACTGTCAAAACAGTACGCAAGTCCTGAGAAACGGGTTGTTGAAGAGCAATCATTTCAAATGATTTCTTCTCCAACTTCACTTCGTATTCGTTTACTTCTGCATCATCTTCGATGACTTCCTTGGCCAAATCACGGTCATGCGTAACAAAGGCACGCACTGTACGATTGATCTGGGATAGCACTTCCTGTCCCATAGCATAGAACTGGTTGTGCAATTTCTCTAAATCTTCTTCAAATTGAGAACGTAACATCATTTATCTCCTTATCCAAATTTTCCTGAAATATAATCTTCTGTTTCCTTGTGTTGTGGGTTGAGGAACATCTTCTTGGTATCGTTAAACTCAATCAAATCTCCATCTAGGAAAAATCCTGTCTTGTCAGAGATACGAGAGGCTTGTTGCATGGAACGCGTAACCAAGAGCATGGTGTATTTATCTTTTAAGCCATATAAGGTTTCCTCAATCTTACCAGCCGAAATAGGGTCCAAGGCTGAAGTCGGTTCATCCAAGAGAATGATTTTAGGACTGGTTGCCAAGACACGGGCAACACAGACACGTTGCTGTTGTCCACCTGAAAGCCCGATAGCTGAATCATGCAGGCGGTCCTTGACCTCATCCCAGATGGAAGCTCGTTGCAAGGCTTTTTCCACTGCTTCATCTAGAACTTGCTTGTCCTTCACTCCATTGATACGAAGCCCATAGACCACATTTTCGTAGATAGACATAGGGAAAGGGTTTGGTTGTTGGAAAACCATACCAATTTCCTTGCGCAATTCAACTGTATCTGTACGCGGACTGTAAATGTTGTGGCCGTTGTAAACCACCGAACCAGTTGTGGTCACCTCTGGATTGAGATCCCCCATGCGGTTGATAGCCTTGAGAAGAGTTGACTTCCCTGATCCAGATGGACCAATCAAGGCTGTAATTTCCTTGGGTTGGAAAGAGAGGGAAACACTATTCAAGGCCTTTTTTTGATTGTAGTAAACGGACAGGTCTGACACCTGTAAAATCGCTTCTGTCATACTGTTTCCTTTCTATCCAAAGTGTCCTGTTACGTAGTCATTGGTTGACTGTAGTTTGGCATTTTGGAAAATATTAGACGTCTTATCATACTCGATCAAGTCACCCAAGTAGAAAAATCCTGTGTAGTCACTAGCACGCGCAGCCTGCTGCATACTGTGGGTCACGATGATGATAGTGAAATCCTTCTTCAATTCCAACATAGTTTCTTCCAGTTGGGCTGTCGCAATGGGATCCAAGGCTGACGCAGGCTCATCCATCAAGAGAATATCTGGCTTGACTGAAATGGCACGAGCGATACAGAGACGTTGCTGCTGACCACCTGATAGGGTCAAAGCTGACTTATGCAAATCGTCTTTGACCTGATCCCAAAGGGCAGCTTGACGGAGAGAAGTTTCCACAATTTCATCCAAGACTTGCTTGTCCTTAACTCCTGCACGTTCATGGGCAAAAGTGATATTGCGGTAGATAGACTTGGCAAAGGGATTTGGTCGTTGGAAGACCATTCCGATGTGCTTACGCATTTCATAAACATTGATTTCTGGACGGTTGACATCAATTCCTTGGTAGAGGATTTGCCCTGTGACCTTGGCAATATCAATGGTATCATTCATACGGTTGAGACTGCGGAGGTAGGTTGATTTTCCTGATCCAGATGGGCCAATTAAGGCTGTAATTTTATTTTTTTCAAATTGCATATCGATGCCCTTGATGGATTCTTTTTTACCGTAGTAAACATGTAAATCCTTAGTAGAGAGGGCCACTTTCTCTTCAGGGAAGGTGATGATATGCTTTTCATCCCAATTATATTTTGACATGGCTTCTCCTTTAGGCAGCAGTTAATTTCTTATGTAGGTAGCTTCCGAGTTTACGGGCTCCAAAGTTAAAGATAAGGATAAAGATGAGGAGCACGGCGGCAGAACCTGCTGATACGATGGTGCCATCTGGAATGGTTCCTTCGCTATTGACTTTCCAGATGTGGACAGCCAGGGTTTCTGCTTGACGGAAGATAGAGATTGGGCTGGTCACACTGAGAATATTCCAGTTAGACCAGTCTAGAGCTGGAGCGGATTGTCCTGCTGTGTAAATCAAAGCAGCAGCCTCACCAAAGATACGACCAGAGGCCAAGACGACACCCGTTACAATACCTGGAAGGGCTTCTGGAATAACCACATGAACCACAGTCTCCCAACGAGAAATTCCAAGGGCTAGGCCAGCCTCACGTTGCGTATGGTGAACGTGTTTCAAGCTGTCCTCAACATTACGAGTCATCTGAGGTAAGTTAAAGACTGTCAAGGCCAAGGCACCTGAAATGATTGAAAATCCATACTCAAACTGAACTACAAAGATCAAGTAACCAAAGAGACCTACAACCACAGATGGCAGTGAAGACAAGATTTCAATACAGGTTCTGACAAAGTTTGTCACAGGACCTTTTTTAGCATATTCGGCTAGGAAAATCCCAGCCCCCATAGATAAAGGCACAGAGATAATCAAGGTAATGACCAAAAGGAAGAAGGAATTATAGAGCTGAATTCCAATCCCCCCACCTGCTTGGTAAGAAGATGATTTACCTGTCAAGAAAGACCAAGAGATGTGGGGCAAACCACGAACCAAGATATAAAGAATCAAGGATGCCAAGATGGCAACGATAATTCCTGCAATTGAGTAGAGGACAGCTGTTGCAATTTTATCTAATTTCTTAGCGTGCATAGTTTTTCTTTCCTCTTTCTTTCGTAATCAATTTAATCACACTGTTGAAGGCTAAACTCATCAAGAGCAAGACTAAGGCCAGTGACCAGAGAACGTTATTGTCAACTGTTCCCATAACGGTATTTCCGATACCCATGGTCAAAACAGAGGTCAAGGTCGCAGCAGGCGTTGTCAATGAAGTTGGGACAACGGCTGAGTTTCCGACCACCATCTGAATGGCCAAGGCCTCACCAAAGGCACGCGCCATCCCAAAGACCACTGCGGTGAAAATTCCTGAACGCGCTGCCTTCAAAGTCACGCGCCAGATAGTTTGCCAACGAGTTGCCCCCATAGCCAAACTAGCTTCGCGGTAGTGACGAGGCACCGCACGCAAACTATCGGTTGTCATAAAGGTTACCGTCGGTAAGATCATGACAAAAAGAACAAAAATCCCTGACAAAATCCCAAAACCAGTCCCACCAAAGACACTACGAACAAAGGGAACTACGACCTGCAAACCGATAAATCCATACACGACTGAAGGAATCCCGACCAGCAATTCAATGGCTGGTTGCAAGATTCTAGCACCTTTTGGTGAGACTTCAGTCATAAAGACTGCCGCACCAATGGCAAAAGGAGTTGCGATAAGGGCTGATAGGATTGTGACAATAAAGGAACCCAAAATCATGGGAAGGGCACCAAATTGTTTACCTGAAGGATTCCAAGTTTGGCCAAATAGGAAATCAAAGATATTGACCCCATTGACAAAGAAAGTCGACAAACCTTTTTGGGCTACGAAAATCAAAATCATAGCCACAATGATGACAATCAAAGACAGACAGGCAAAGGTCAAGCCTTTTCCTAATTTCTCTAGACGAGAGTTCTTTGAGGGAGAAAGTAATTTTTTAGCTAATTCTTCTTGATTCATTAGTGACTCCCTTCTAGTGCTGTCACCGTTCCTACAGCATCTTTTTCAACCTTCATTTCCTTGACAGAAATATAGCCCATTCCCTTAACGATTCCACTTTGCGCTTCATCTGAGAGGACAAAGTTAAGGAATTCTGCCACCAATTCATTTGGTTGACCTAGGGTATACATGTGTTCATAAGACCACAAAGGCCAGTTATTGCTTGTAACATTTTCTGCAATCGGCTCATAGCCATTCAACTTCATGCGTTTCACCGAGTCATCCACATAGGCAAAGGCTAGGTAAGAAATGGCTCCTGGTGTCTGGGAAACAATGTTTTTGACCATCCCATTTGAATCCTGTTCTTGACTCTGCACAGCAGATTGGCCATTCATGACAACACTATCAAAGGTTGCACGTGAACCAGAACTTGCCGCACGGTTAATAATGGAAATGGCTAGATCCTTCCCACCGACCTCTTTCCAGTTGGTTACTTGACCTGTAAAGATGCTACGGAGTTGGTCAGTTGTCAGATTTTCAACGTCAACTTCCTTATTTACAATCACTGCCAAGCCCGCTACAGCAACCTTGTGATCCACTAGGGCTGAGGCGTTGATACCGTCTTTTTCCTCGGCAAATACGTCTGAATTTCCTACATCAACGGCTCCAGACTGAACCTGAGACAGACCTGTACCAGACCCTCCACCTTGGACGTTGACTGTTTTCCCAACGTGCATAGATCCGAATTCATCTGCTGCTGCTTCGACCAAGGGCTGAAGAGCCGTTGAGCCAACAGCTGTCATGGATTCTCCACGATCAATCCAGCTAGCACATCCCGCCAAAGAACCTGCCAGCAAAAGAGCCGCAAGGGATAGAGCGAGTTTTTTCCTTTTTTTCACTGTTTTTCTCCTTGAAAATAATGGTGAATGCTGTGAATTTTTTCAACTATTTATTGATGTTTTCCTTTTTTAAAATTGGGAACCAACTAAAGTTCTTATACTCAATGAAAATCAAAGAACAAACTAGGAAACTAGCCGCAGGCTGCTCAAAGCACCGCTTTGAGGTTGTAGATAAGACTGACGAAGTCAGTCACATATATACGGCAAGGCGACGTTGACGCGGTTTGAAGAGATTTTCGAAGAGTATTAGCTTGGTCTAACTAGAAATTTGCTTAGTTACCTTCTCCACCAATTTTGACTTAAAATGAAAGACAATTTGAAAAAAATCCATACTTCCACTATAACATAGACAAGCTACTTTGACTAGCATTTTCACTTGAATCTGAGGCCTTTTGGAAAATAATTTTTCAAAATATTTCCAGTCACCTTAGCAAAGCCTAAACCATTTCCTTGAACCAAAACTTGGTACCAACCATTTGGCAGACTTTCCGCCAGCTGAACAGTTTCTCCAGCGACATACTTTACAAACGCTTCTTGGTCAATTTCAACCGACTGCTTGACCTGACTCGGTTTCAAGGCTAGACCAAGAGCGAAACTGGGCTCAAAGCGTTTCTTCTTAAAGGTCCCTAGATGCAGGCCATTGCGAGCAATCTTGAGTTTCCCTAAATCTGGCAAGAGTTCTGGTAAGAGATAAAGCTGATCTCCAAACGTCTGCAAGATCCCCCTTAAATTAACCTTCAAATGGTTTTGAGCAAATTCTTTCCACAAGGCAAGTTGTTCACGGCTGAGGTTGCTCTTGCTTGCCTTAAATTTAGTGACTGGATTTTCACCTTTAAATTGTAAATGGGCTACAAACTGCCCCTCTCCCTTAAAATGATGAGGGTACATCCGAGCAGTTTCTGGCAGGGCAATTCCAGCTACCATTCCATTGATATGTTCAACTGGCAACAAGTCAAAATCATACTCTTCCAGTAGCCAATTGACAATCTCTTCGTTTTCCTCAGGTGCCCAGGTACAAGTCGAATAAACCAGACGACCACCCTCAGCTAACATGGTCACTGCATCTGCTAGAATTTCTCTTTGCAAGCTAGCACATTGACTCGGATAATCGAAACTCCAATAACCCATAGCATCTGGCTGCTTACGGAACATTCCTTCCCCCGAACAAGGGGCATCAAGGACAATGAGGTCAAAATAGCCTTTAAAGACCTTGGTCAAGCGGTCAGCAGATTCGTTGGTCACTACGACATTTGTCGCTCCAAATCTCTCCATGTTTTCTACTAAAATCTTAGCCCGTTTGCTTGAAATTTCATTGGAAACAAGGAGACCCTCTCCTGATAAATAGGCTGCTAGCTGAGTTGATTTTCCCCCTGGAGCAGCGGCCAAATCCAAGACCTTCATCCCAGGACTGGGTTGGGCTACCTGAGCCACCATTTGAGCAGCGGGTTCTTGCGAATAAACTAAACCTGTAGCATGCTCGGGCGATTTTCCTGAAACCTTCCCATAATGTCCCCAAGGGGTTTGAGGAATGGCATCAGAAAAGGAAAGTTGCGCTTCTTTTAAAGGATTGATCCGAAAAGCCGAAACCGCTTCCTCCTCAAAAGAGGCAAGAAAATCTCTTGCCTCATCTCCTAGTATCTCTTCATATTTTTCAACAAATCCTTCTGGAAATTGCATTTAAGTTCTTTTCCTTTCATAAATATAGGACTGAATTTCCTCCTGCATCTCAAGAGGGACCATCATGACAGGCTGTCTGGTTTGAAAATCAGGAGCTTCACCAGAAAGGGTCATAACACGATAGCCCAGACTTTCCCCTAAAATACTAGCAGCAGCATAATCCCATGGTTGCAGATAGGTGACATAGGTCAACAAACGCCCTGACAAAATCTTGGCAAAACTAATGGCCGCACTTCCATAGACACGAACACCAAGAACCGCTCGACTCAAATCAGCCAAGCCCCATTCATTGGTTTCCAGCATACCACTATTTCCTGCAATGAGAAAACCTCCAAGTGGTTTGGCTTTAAAGGGAGCTAGAGGCTGATTATTTCGGTAAACTGGAAACTTACCACCACCGTGATAACAATCCCCCTTGA
The DNA here is from genome assembly GCA_963541475.1 of uncultured Streptococcus sp. Lineage (GTDB taxonomy): Bacteria > Bacillota > Bacilli > Lactobacillales > Streptococcaceae > Streptococcus. The sequence goes on from CAUTTK010000032.1 coordinate 9,621, forward strand.
CCACATCATAAATCAGTCCAAACTGTCCCTGACCATTTTCAAAATAAGCCATCATGACAGCAAAATCTTCCTGCTGGGCTACAAAGTTATTAGTACCATCAATGGGATCAATGACCCAAACCTTGCCCTCTTGAACCGAGGCTCGCAGACAACCTTCTTCAGCACAAATCTTATCCTCAGGATAACGGGACAAAATCTCACCAACTAATAGTTCCTGAACTTCCTTGTCCAGTCTGGTCACCAAGTCTGTTGGAGAGGACTTGGTCTCAACACGCAAGTCTTCCTGCATATGGTCAAGGATGTACTGACCCGCTCTCTTGACAAGCTCTTTGGCAAATTCAAATTTACTTTCCAAGAGAAATCTTTCCTTCCCCTTTTTCCTTGGCAGCCTGAACTGCTCGATAAAGCGAATAGCCACTAACCGTTTCAAATTCTCGTCCCAAACGTTTTTCTTCGCTCTTGCTTGGCACGACAGCTTTGAATCTCTTATAGGAGTCCAGTAACTTTTTAGCCTCTACCTTACCTTCATAGGCAGCTTCAACATCATTAAAAAAAGAAAGCACTGAAGCAAGTTCTTCAGTGCTCCACGACAAATCTAGTGGGTAACTATACTGTTTGTTCATTAACTAATACCAGCTCTCATTCTTGCTTCTTTTAGTTCTTGCTTACGGTAACTACGAGGGAGAAAAGCACGAATCTCATCTTCATTAAAACCGATCTGCATGCGTTTGGCATCGATAATAATTGGACGACGCAAAAGACTAGGGTACTGCTCAATTAAATGAAGCAATTCCGATACCGAGATACTCTCTACATCAATATTCAATTTTTGAAAAATTTTTGAACGAGTTGAAATGATGTCATCAGTACCATTTTCGGTCAAGGAAAGGATGTGTTGCAATTCTTTTCTTGTTAAAGGACTGGTCATAATATTGTGCTCCACAAAGGGAACCTTATGTTTTTCTAACCAGGCCTTCGCCTTACGACATGATGTACAGCTCGGTGATAGAAATAGTGTAATCATGCTTTTCTCTTCTTATCTATACTTTGCTACTTCTATTATACAAAAAAATAAAGCGCTTGACTAGCGATTTTTAGAAAAAAAGCCTATTTTTCAAGAAAAATAGACTGTTCGCGAACGATTGACACAATTGGATTTGGTTAATTCACTCTTAACGATGGTTTCAAACGATATACATTTTTATATATACAAATTAAAAACATCTTTCTTTTCACTTCTTACGACTTTTTAGATATAGATAGCCAAAAAAGCTTTCATAGAGGACAAAAAAGAGGAGGAAGGCATGGAGGAAGAAGGCCTCTGGCAAAATCAGAATAACTGGATCCTTGGCTGGATCAAAAAGCCAGGTATCATCTCCCACAAAGAGAATTTGATGGAAAAGAGTAAAGAACTGGTCAAAACCAATCAAAACTCCCCCAAGACCAATCAACAAAGGCAAGACTACTAGAGTCAAAAGCCCCTTACTGAATAGAGATAAGAAGCCCTTTTTCACAACCTCTTTGACAAAGAAATAAAAACTTGGCAGTGTCACTAGAGCTACTAGCTGAACCAAGTGAAAGAGGTTCTTGACCACTGCGAAATGGTGCAGACCAGCTACTGATGAACGAAAATCAGGCATCTGCAAGTCCTGACTAAAAGGATTGGTCAGATAATTCATCAAGACATGAAAGTTGTATTGAATGGTTTCTGGTTTTAGATAAACTCGATCCGTCAAGTTCAGCCACTCAATCTCCAAAGGATAAAAAATCCAAGCTAGATAGATAGTCAGAAGGATTGAGAGGGAGAGGAGAAAGAGCATAGAGCCCCAAAAGATCAGTTTAGTTTTCATCAAAATCCCACTCCGCAAGGCTAGAAACTACATGAGTCGGTGCGATTGGTAGGTCTGCTACTTCTTCTGCCTTGGTAAAACCTGTCGTCACCAAGAGCGTTGGAATGCCATTGTCAATCCCTGCTCGGATATCTGTCAGATAGTTGTCCCCAACCATGATCAACTCTTCACGTTCCAAACCTAAGTGCTCAACCGCCTTGTCCATAATGATGGCATTTGGTTTCCCGATATAAACAGGCTTCACTCGTGTTGCTACTTCAAGCAATGTAATAAGTGAACCAGCACCTGGCAAAAGACCTCGTTCTGTAGGAATGTTGAGGTCAGGATTGGTTCCAATAAAATGAGCACCCTTTTGGATAGCCAGAGTTGCTGTCGCAAATTTTTCATAGTCGACTTGCCAGTCCAGCCCTACTACCACATAGGCTGGATTATCCTTGTCTTCGACATATCCAGCCGCCTTGATGGCTTCCTTGAGCCCGGCTTCTCCGATAACATAGACGGTCTTTTCAAGCCCCAGGTCATTCATATAGTCGATGGTCGCCAAAGTTGCTGTGTAGACAGTCGACAGGGGCGTATCGATATTAAAATTCTGAACCAACATCTCCTGAACACTCTCTGGAGTGCGGGTTGTATTGTTAGTTACAAAGAGATAGGGAATGTCCCGCTTTTGCAATTCATGAACAAAAGCCTCTCCTGCTGGGATTCTGTCTTTCCCCTTATAAATCGTTCCGTCTAAGTCAATTAAATAGCCTTTATATTTCATCTATTTCTCCCTAATCCTTTTTTATTTCTTGCCAAGTGATGATAGCTTGGGCATTGGTAGCCCCGTCGCTTGTAATTTCATGCTTACTTTCCAGTCCAGACTGCTCAACAGCCGATGTAATCACCCCACCTGGTCGAACTTCCTTGACATACTTGAGATTGATTTTCTTGGGAATATAGTGGGTCAAAAAGTCCGCTCCCATGACCTCAAAAATCCAGTCCAGATATTTACTGTTATTGACATGACCATTCATATCCAAATCGTAAAAACGGACATGGTAATCCTTGCTGACTGGCTCTTCCAAGGACTCATACTTTGGCCCACGGATAAGTTTTTTATCAAAATCAGACTGATACGGAGCCACAATCTCAGGTTCAACAGCATGGACTCTTCGACTGTCTCGATCCATGAGAACAAAGGTCGCCATCATGTGGATAAGGTCCTGACCTGCTTCATCATAAATAGTAAAGCGACGGTAGCAAAAGAGCCGATTGTAACTCAAAGCTTCCGTTTCGATTGTGATTTCTTCCGCAAAGTGAGGCAAACGTGCCACCTCAATATCATAATCTGTGATAATCCAGACCAGATTATAGTCTTCCAAAATAGTCTTATCACTAACTCCCAACTCAATAGACTGCATCCCTGAAACTTGTAGGGATAGTAAAATCACATCTGGAAGCTTGATATGACCGTTCATATCAGCCATATCAAAAGGAATTTTCATTTTCATTTGATAAGTTAAGCCCATCATCCTACTCCAAAATAAATCGTTCTGCTACGGTGTCTCCTAAAAAGAGACCTCTCTTTGTCATGCGCACTCGGTCACCCTCTATTTGCATGAGACCCTGTTGAACCAAGTCTCTGACAGTTTCTCCATAAAGTCCATCGAAAGACCGTCCAAATTTTTCTTCAAATCGCGCCATAGAGACCCCTGATTTCTTGCGGAGTCCCAGGAACATTTCTTCTTCCATCTGCTCTTTTTGGCTCAGGTGCTCTTCTGTGATGCGAGCATTGCCTTCCTCAACTGCACTGAGATAATGACGAATCGGACCATGATTTTTATAGCGCACTCCATTAACATAACCAGATGCCCCAGCACCGATGCCATAGTATTCAGCATTGTCCCAGTACATGAGATTGTGGCGACTTTCAAAACCAGGTTTGGAGAAATTGGAAATCTCATAATGTTCAAAACCAGCTCGCTCCAGCGCTGCGATGATGTACTCAAACATCTCCGCTTCCAGTTCTTCCTTAGGCAGAGGTAATTTCCCTCGTCGCATACGATTCATAAAGACCGTATGATTTTCTAAAATCAAACTATACAAACTCATATGGGGAATATCCAGCCCAATGGCCTTAGCCACATTGTCCTTAACTTGCTCCATAGTCTGACCAGGCAGTGCATAAATCAAGTCAATAGAGATATTGTCAAAACCAGCCAGCTTCAGGCGGTCGATATTTTCATAAATATCCTTCTCCAAATGACTGCGCCCAATCTTTTTCAGCATCTTATCATCAAAGGTTTGCACACCTAGTGAAACACGATTGACAGCCGAGTTTTTCAAAACAGCTATCTTATCTGCATCCAAGTCTCCTGGATTGGCCTCAATGGTCAACTCTTCCAAGGAAGACAAGTCCAAGTTTTTAGTTAAGCCCTTCAATAATATCTCCAGTTGCGGAGCTGACAGGGCTGTTGGTGTGCCACCACCGATGTAGAGGGTTCGCAACTTTTGAATATCATAAGATTGAAACTCTTCTAACAGATGTTCCAAATAACTATCTACCGGCTGATTCTTGATAAAAACTTTTGAAAAGTCACAATAATAACAAATCTGGGTACAAAACGGGATATGCACATAGGCTGACGTTGGTTTCTTCTGCATAGTCTTATTATACCACAAAAAGCGAACAATACTTAGAATTCCGTTTAACAAAATTCTAGTATTGTTCGCTTTCTTTATCTAATCATTCTTTGTATTTTATGGATAAAACAACTCTCAGAATCAATCTAGTTCGTTATTAAAACACAAAATAATGAATGTTCATTTGACTAAATTTTTAGTCTTCTTTTTTCTTGCGAGCTACAAGTCCAAATCCACTCAATAGTCCAAGAAGTCCTAGAGATGCAAGAGTCGCATTTGATTCTGTTCCTGTATTTGGCAATACATTTTGAGAATCATTTGACTTAGCTCCATTATCAACAGTAGTCTTAGTATCTATCTGATCTGCATTCGGAGTAACTGCATTTGGAGTTGGAGTAGCTGGTGCTGGTGTATCTTGACCAGAACCTCCATTAGTGTCAGGTTTGACTGGCGTAACTGGAATTGTATTTGTGTAGTCTGGGGTTTCTGTTTGAACTTCTGGTTCACCTTTTGAACTTGAAATTTTACCTGGAATTGTGATGTCACTTGTGCCTTCTTTTGGAAGTTTGCCGTCTTCTTGCGCACGTCCTTTTCCGGTCTGAGGTGTTTCTGGTAATTCATCATTTGTTAATGTTACTTTTCCACCTGTTACGACTTTCTCTCCATTAACACCTGGTAATGTCACTTTTGTGCCATCTGGTACGCCGCTTACTGTTACATCTACATGACCGTCTGTTGGATCTTGGTTACCTACTGTAAACGTTGGTGTTTTTGTTACATCTCGTTGGACCACTACTGGAATGGTTACGGTGACTGGGGTGTCTCCTGTTCGG
>CAUTTK010000033.1:0-14588 GCA_963541475.1 uncultured Streptococcus sp.
CAAGGTGTCCGTGTAGAAGCAAAATAAAGAATAGAAGATAGGATGGGGAAACTCTTGACCAGAGGGCTTCCTATCCTTTTTTTGAAAAGAAGTTTATACTTAATGAAAATCAAAGAGCAAACTAGGAAGCTAGCCACAGGCTGCTCAAAACAGTGTTTTGAGGTTATGGATAGAACTGACGAAGTTAGCTCAAAATACTGTTTTGAGGTTGCAGATGTAAGGTGATGTGGTTTGAAGAGATTTTCGAAGAGTATTAGTTAAAAACTTGATAAAGGAGAAATAAAGATGGCAGAAATTTATCTAGCAGGTGGTTGTTTTTGGGGCCTAGAGGAGTATTTTTCACGTATTTCTGGTGTATTAGCAACCAGTGTTGGCTACGCTAATGGGCAAGTCGAAACGACCAATTATCAGTTGCTCAAGGAAACAGACCATGCAGAAACAGTTCAAGTGATTTATGATGATAAGGCAGTGTCACTTAGAGAGATTTTACTTTATTATTTCCGTGTTATTGATCCATTATCAGTCAATCAACAAGGGAATGACCGTGGACGTCAGTATCGGACCGGTATATATTACCAGGATGAAGCAGACTTGCCAACTATCTACACAGTGGTGCAGGAGCAGGAGCGCATGCTTGGTCGAAAGATTGCAGTAGAGGTGGAGAAACTGCGCCACTATATTTTAGCTGAAGATTACCACCAAGACTATCTCAAGAAAAATCCTTCCGGTTACTGTCATATCGATGTGACGGATGCTGAGAAGCCATTGATTGACGCAGCAAACTATGAAAAGCCTAGTCAAGAAGTGTTGAAGGAAAGCCTAACTGAAGAATCCTACCGTGTCACCCAAGAAGCTGCTACAGAGGCTCCATTTAGTAATGATTATGACCAAACCTTTGAAGAGGGCATTTATGTAGACATTACGACGGGTGAGCCGCTATTTTTTGCCAAGGATAAATTTGCCTCAGGTTGTGGTTGGCCAAGTTTTAGCCGTCCGATTTCCAAAGAGTTGATTCATTATTACAAGGATCTGAGTCATGGAATGGAGCGAATCGAGGTTCGTTCTCGGTCAGGAAATGCTCACTTGGGTCATGTTTTCACAGATGGACCTCGGGAGTTAGGTGGCCTGCGTTACTGTATCAATTCTGCTTCCTTACGCTTTGTAGCCAAGGATGAGATGGAAAAAGCAGGATATGGCTATCTATTGCCATACTTAAACAAATAAAATTGAGAAGGTGGGCGCTTCCCACTTTCTTCATTTCCAGAATACGCATAGAAGGGATTTATGAAACACTTACTATCTTACTTTAAACCCTACATCAAAGAATCGATTTTAGCACCCTTGTTCAAGCTACTTGAAGCTGTGTTTGAGCTCTTGGTTCCCATGGTGATTGCAGGGATTGTTGACCAATCCTTGCCCCAGAGAGATCAAGGGCATCTCTGGATGCAGATTGGCCTGCTCCTTATCTTTGCCGTGATTGGTGTTTTAGTGGCCTTGGTAGCTCAGTTTTACTCAGCCAAGGCTGCGGTTGGGTTTGCCAAAGAACTGACAGACGACCTTTATCGTCATATTCTTTCCCTATCCAAAGACAGCAGAGACCGTTTGACCACTTCTAGCTTGGTTACTCGCTTGACCTCGGATACCTACCAGATTCAGACTGGTATCAATCAATTCCTGCGTCTCTTTTTGCGAGCGCCCATTATCGTTTTTGGTGCCATTTTTATGGCTTATCGAATCTCAGCTGAGCTGACTTTCTGGTTTTTAGTCATGGTTGCCATTTTGACCATCGTCATTGTAGGGTTATCTCGATTGGTCAATCCTCTCTACAGCAGTCTGAGAAAGAAAACGGACCAACTGGTTCAGGAAACACGCCAGCAATTACAAGGCATGCGAGTTATTCGTGCTTTTGGACAAGAAAAACGAGAGTTACAGATTTTTCAAACTCTTAACCTAGTCTATGCTAGATTACAAGAAAAAACAGGTTTCTGGTCTAGTTTATTAACCCCTCTGACCTATCTGATTGTCAATGGAACTCTCCTCGTTATTATATGGCAGGGTTATATTTCAATTCAAGGAGGATTGCTCAGTCAAGGTGCTCTCATTGCCCTTATTAATTATCTCCTACAGATTTTGGTGGAATTGGTCAAGCTAGCCATGCTGATCAATTCTCTCAACCAATCCTATATCTCAGCTAAGCGAATCGAGGAAGTATTTTCTGAAGCTCCAGAAGATATCCATTCAGAGTTAGAACAAAAGCAAGTTACCAGTAATCAGGTTTTACAAGTCCAAGAATTGACCTTTACCTATCCAGATGCGGCCCAACCTTCTCTAAGAGACATTTCCTTTGATATGAAGCAAGGGCAAATCCTTGGTATCATTGGGGGAACTGGTTCTGGTAAATCAAGCTTGGTGCAAGTTTTACTTGGACTTTATCCAGTAGACAAGGGGAGCATTGACCTTTATCGAGATGGACGTAGTCCTCTTAATTTGGAGGAGTGGCGGTTCTGGATTGCTTATGTGCCCCAAAAGGTCGAACTCTTTAAGGGAACTATTCGTTCCAACTTGACTTTGGGTTTAAATCAAGAACTATCTGATCAGGAACTTTGGCAGGCCTTGGAGATTGCGCAAGCTAAGGATTTTGTCAGTGAAAAGGAAGGGCTCTTGGATGCCTTAGTTGAGGCAGGAGGACGAAATTTCTCAGGTGGACAAAGACAAAGGTTGTCTATTGCTCGAGCAGTCTTGCGCCAAGCTTCATTTCTCGTCCTAGATGATGCTACCTCGGCCCTTGACACCATCACTGAGTTCAAGCTCTTGAAAGCAATTCGAGAAAACTTACCTAACACGAGCTTAATCTTGATTTCTCAACGGACTTCGACACTCCAGATAGCTGACCAGATTCTCCTCTTGGAAAAAGGTGAGTTACTAGCTGTTGGCAAGCATGAGGATTTGATGCAAACTAGTCAAGTCTATCGTGAAATCAATGCATCCCAACATGGAAAGGAGGATTAGCATGAAACGACAAACTGCAAACCAGACGCTCAAACGTTTGGTCAAAGATTTAGCAATCCATCCCTTCCTCCTTTTTCTAGCCTTTCTAGGAACTATTTCCCAAGTTGGCTTATCTATTTATCTTCCTATCTTGATTGGGCAGGTCATCGACCAAGTCTTAGTGGCTGGTTCTTCACCAGTTTTTTGGCAGATTTTCATTCAAATGATCTTGGTAGTCATAGGAAATACACTGGTACAATGGGCAAATCCCCTTCTCTATAATCGCTTAATCTTTTCTTATACTAAAGATTTGCGAGAGCGAATCATCCATAAGCTTCATCGGTTACCGATTGCTTTTGTGGATCGGCAAGGCAGTGGGGAGATGGTCAGTCGTGTAACAACGGACATAGAACAGTTGGCAGCTGGCTTGATCATGATTTTTAACCAATTTTTCATTGGTGTCTTGATGATTTTAGTTAGTATTCTAGCCATGCTTCAAATTCATCTCCTTATGACCCTCTTGGTCTTGCTGTTGACGCCACTGTCTATGGTGATTTCACGCTTTATTGCCAAACGCTCCTATCATCTATTCCAGAAGCAAACAGAGACCAGAGGAATTCAGACTCAGTTGATTGAAGAGTCGCTTAGTCAGCAGACCATTATTCAGTCATTTAATGCTCAGACAGAGTTTATTCAAAGATTGCATAAGGCTAATGAAAACTACGCAGCGTATTCTCAGTCAGCCATCTTTTATTCTTCAACGGTTAATCCTTCGACTCGCTTTGTCAATGCGCTTATTTATGCGCTTTTAGCTGGAGTAGGAGCTTATCGTATCATGATGGGTTCAACCTTGACCATCGGTCGTTTAGTGACTTTTTTGAATTACGTCCAACAGTACACCAAGCCCTTTAACGATATTTCTTCAGTTCTAGCTGAGTTGCAAAGTGCTCTGGCTTGTGCAGAGCGCGTCTATGCTGTCTTAGAAAGTCCTGAGGTAGCTGAAACAGGTAAGGAAGTCTTGACCAGTGACCAGGTTAAGGGAGCCATTTCCTTTAAACAGGTTTCTTTTGGCTACCATCCTGAAAAGATTTTGATTAAGGATTTGTCTATTGATATTCCGGCTGGTAGCAAGGTGGCCATCGTTGGTCCGACAGGAGCTGGAAAATCAACTCTTATCAATCTCCTCATGCGTTTTTATCCTATTAACTCGGGAGATATCTTGCTAGACAACCAATCCATTTATGACTATACCCGAGCATCATTGAGACAGCAGTTTGGGATGGTGCTCCAAGAAACCTGGCTCAAGCAAGGAACCATTCATGACAATATTGCCTTTGGCAATCCTGATGCCAGTCGGGAGCAAGTGATTGCTGCTGCCAAAGCAGCCAATGCAGACTTTTTTATCCAACAGTTGCCACAGGGCTATGATACCAAGTTGGAAAATGCAGGAGACTCTCTCTCTGTTGGGCAAGCCCAGCTCTTGACCATCGCCCGAGTCTTTCTGGCTATTCCAAAGATTCTTATCTTAGACGAAGCAACTTCATCCATCGATACGCGGACAGAAGTGCTGGTACAGGATGCCTTTGCTAAACTCATGAAGGGGCGCACAAGCTTTATCATTGCCCACCGCTTGTCAACCATTCAGGATGCGGATATGATTCTAGTCTTAGTGGATGGTGATATTGTTGAGTATGGGAACCATCAGGACCTTATGGATAGGAAGGGCAAGTATTACCAAATGCAGCAAGCTGCAGCTTTTAGCTCTGAATAATCCTTTCTATTTTAAAATCTTATGGCCAAAAAAAGTTGCCTTCGGGTGACTTTTTTGTTACAATAGCTAGAAAAATTATTCACTGTAAATTGTCTTTTAGAAAAGGAGCCTAGAATGAAAGTCTATCAGCATGTAAATATCGTGACTTGTGACCAAGATTTCCATGTTTATCTGAATGGAATCTTAGCAGTTAAGGATTCTCAAATCGTCTATGTTGGTCAAGAGAAGTCAGAGATTTTAGAGCAAGCTGAGCAGATTATAGACTATCAGGGAGCCTGGATTATGCCTGGTTTGGTCAATTGCCATACCCATTCTGCTATGACAGGATTGAGAGGAATCCGAGATGACAGTAATCTCCATGAATGGCTCAATGACTATATCTGGCCAGCAGAAGCTGAGTTTACTCCTGACATGACTACCAAGGCTGTTAAAGAAGCTCTGACAGAGATGCTACAGTCAGGAACAACAACCTTTAATGATATGTATAATCCCAATGGGGTGGATATTGAGCGAGTTTATCAGGCAGTCAAGGATTCCAAGATGCGTTGTTATTTCTCACCTACCCTCTTTTCTTCTGAGGCGGAGACAACTGATGAAACTATAAGCAGAACTCGAGCAATCATTGAGGAAATTATTGGATATAAAAATCCAAATTTCAAGGTGATGGTAGCCCCACATTCTCTCTATAGCTGTAGTATAGACTTGCTGGCAGAAAGCTTAGATATGGCAAAAGAACTGAATATTCCAATCCATATCCATGTGGCGGAGACCAAGGAGGAATCTGGCATTATCCTGAAACGCTACGGCAAACGCCCCCTTACTTTTCTAGAAGAACTGGGTTACTTAGATCATCCGTCCGTCTTTGCTCACGGGGTCGAATTAAACGAGAGAGAAATTGAACGCTTGGCAACCTCTCAAGTGGCTATTGCCCACAATCCTATCAGTAACCTCAAACTGGCATCAGGAATTGCTCCAATTATCCAGCTCCAAAAAGCAGGAGTGGCTGTGGGAATTGCGACAGATTCAGTTGCTTCCAACAACAACCTTGATATGTTTGAGGAAGGACGAACAGCAGCTCTCTTACAGAAAATGAAGAGTGGAGATGCCAGCCAGTTTCCAATCGAAACAGCCCTCAAAGCTCTAACGATAGAAGGTGCTAAGGTTCTTGGAATGGAAAATGAAATAGGAAGTCTGGAAGTTGGCAAGCAAGCAGATTTTCTGGTCATCCAACCACAAGGGAAAATCCATCTTCAACCCCAAGAAAATATGCTCTCTCACCTAGTCTATGCTGTCAAGTCCAGTGATGTTGATGATGTTTATATTGCTGGAGAACAGGTTGTTAAGCAAGGTCAAGTCCTGACAGTAGAACTTTAGAAGAAAAATCACGAAAAAATTTTAAAAAAAGTTTGCAAAAATCTTGCATTCTTTTTTTGACTATGCTATACTTATATACGGTTTGAAAAAACTGCCTAAGACAGTAGGGGAGCTCGACTCATAAGTATCCTACCGAGGACAAAACGTATCATGTAAAAAGAAGCGTATTGTACTTTCGTGTCTAGGTTTGGGCGCGTTTTTCTTTTGGAAAAATTTCCCCAAGCAAAATAATAACGGAGGTGAACACACTAATGAGTGAAGCAATTATTGCTAAAAAAGCGGAACTAGTTGACGTAGTAGCTGAAAAAATGAAAGCTGCTGCCTCTATCGTCGTTGTTGACGCTCGTGGTTTAACAGTTGAGCAAGATACAGTTCTTCGTCGTGAGCTTCGTGGAAACGAAGTTGAGTATAAAGTCATTAAAAACTCAATCTTACGTCGTGCAGCTGAAAAAGCTGGTCTTGAAGAACTTGCATCAGTATTTGTTGGACCATCTGCAGTAGCATTTTCTAACGAAGATGTTATCGCACCAGCGAAAATCTTGAACGACTTTTCTAAAAACGCTGAAGCACTTGAAATCAAAGGTGGTGCAATCGAAGGCGCTGTCGCATCTAAAGAAGAGATTCTTGCTCTTGCAACTCTTCCAAACCGCGAAGGACTTCTTTCTATGCTCCTTTCTGTACTTCAAGCGCCAGTGCGCAACGTTGCTCTTGCAGTCAAAGCGGTTGCAGACAACAAAGAAGACGCAGCTTAATTTTAAGCTACGCAGCGTAGCCTAGCTACGAAAAATCTATTATACATTTAAAAACATATTTGGAGGAAATAACAATGGCATTGAACATTGAAAACATTATTGCTGAAATTAAAGAAGCTTCAATCCTTGAATTGAACGACCTTGTAAAAGCTATCGAAGAAGAATTTGGTGTAACTGCAGCTGCTCCTGTAGCTGTTGCTGCAGCTGGTGCTGCTGACGCTGGTGCTGCTAAAGATTCATTCGACGTTGAATTGACATCTGCAGGCGACAAAAAAGTTGGCGTTATCAAAGTTGTACGTGAAATCACTGGTCTTGGTCTTAAAGAAGCTAAAGAACTTGTTGATGGTGCACCAGCACTTGTTAAAGAAGGCGTTGCAACTGCAGAAGCTGAAGAAATCAAAGCTAAATTGGAAGAAGCTGGAGCTTCAGTTACTCTTAAATAATAGAGCGACTACATTAGTAGCTTAAAAACATGATTAAACCGCTATTCTTAGGAGTAGCGGTTTTTCTTTTTGTTTAAGAAGGGGCAAAAAAGGGGCAAAACTATTTATAAATTTTATCTAGTACATCAATAACTTTCGACTTGATGTTCTTGGTTACGTGAGTATAGATTTCCATTGTGGTCTTTCCGTTATCTTTATGCCCAACTCTTTGCGTGATAGCTTTTAAGGGGATATTATTTTCAGCAAGTGTACTGATTAGTGTATGACGTAGTATATGTGGGTGAAGTGGTTTGTTGATTGGCTTCTTTAAAGTAGCGTTTGCATTTTTCATGAGCTTGCCGATACTTGATTTATGGATGGGAATTCCATTGGCTGATACAAATATAAATCCCATGTCTTTATAGTCCGGATTGGTACTCTTTCTTATTTTATGTAGCTCAATAAATTCTTCAATAATCTCTATTTCTTTTTTTGTCAGGTCAACTACCCTTATAGATGATAAAGTTTTGGGTGTAGTTTTAATCCCTTCAGAACCTTTGCGGGTTGGATCTAAAGTGCCATTGATAGTGATAGTACGATTTTCTCTATCGTAATTCTCGAATTTAAGTGCGCCAGCTTCCCCAACACGGCAACCATTCAGTGCCATAAATTCAGCCATACGGGCTACGTGATAGCCCCGATTATAACTTTTCATAGCTTTTAAAAGCCTTTTTAATTCACTTTGCTCAAGGAACTTATCTTCAATCTTTTCCATATTTTCATATGCGACAACCTTTTTAGGAAGTCTCACACGCTGGATAGGATTGCTATCTACCAGTTCCATATCAAGCGCATACTTAAAAACCATGCTTAGTACTGACTTTTGCTTTTTGAGTTTGATATGATTTTCTTCTGAGTCAGTAAAGTACTGTTGGGTGTACTTCGCAGTGATATTTTTTATTTTCACGTCAGGCGCAAAAGTATCTTTTACTTCATCTACAGCATAGACCATGGTCTTTATGGTAGAAGGCTTGATTGACTTTTTATGAAGTTCCCACCAATCACTTAGTACGTCTGTAAAAAGCATATCTGTAGTAGTAAGACTTTGTAGTTTTTCTGCTATCTTCTCATCCAGTTGTTTTTGAGCTTCTTTTTTTGCCCTGCTTGATCCAGAGTCAAGGGTTACAGACACCCTTTTCCATTTCTCGGTATAAGGGTCTTTGTATCGCTCAAAAAATTTGTATTTTCCGTTGGGAAGTTCTTCCATCCACATTGATTTTCACCTCATTTCTTGATAAAATGGGTATAGTAAAAAGGGCTTTTTAATGCCTTTTACTATACAGAATTTCCTCACACTCAAAGTTTGGCAAAGGCGAGTGTGGGGATTTTTTTATCGTCTAAACTTATAGACAGTATTGCGGTGCTCTATTTGAAAGACTTCGATAGTGACCACATCATCTTTGATTGTAGCTAATATGCGATAATTGCCGACACGATAGCGCCATTGTCCTGAACGGTCTCCAACTAAGCCTTTACCATGTTGCCGTGGATTTGTGGTGTTGGCGAGATTATCTCTAATCCACTTCAATATTTTTGTTTGCACAGATCTATCGAGTTTTTTTAGTTGTTTTTCGGCTTTTGGTGTTAATTTAAGCTGATAGGTTGGCATTGTCCAATTCCTCATGTGTAATTCCTAAATGTTCCATCACCTCTTCGAGAGAATAGCGAGTACCATCGTCTTCAGCTTGTGCTTTTTCAAGTGCCTTGAGGTCTGCTTCGTCTTCGAGTTTTTCAAGCAAGAGGCTAGTGACCAAATCTTCTAGTTTGGTATTGTGCTCTTTTAGGTATTCTGCAATAAGGTTATCTTGGTAAGTTGTTGTATTCAGTGTTAATGTTGTCATAGCTTTCTCCTTTGTCCAATTGGTGACTTACATTCCTCTCTTTACTTTAATTTTAGATTGTTGTCGGAGAGTGTGGGGCTTTTTTTATTTTTGAGCTAGGATAGCGATAATCGAAACCACAATCCCGATAATTGAAAGAAGTGATCCAACGGTTAATGCGATTAACCATTTTTTGTTTTCTTCTTTCTCTTTTTGTTGTTCTAGTTTGAAATCAGAGAACATTTTTTCCATTCGAAGTCCCATGTTTTCAAATCCGTCACGCATTTCAGTTCTGACTTGGTCGAATTTTAAATCGACCAAGTCAGAACCATGTTTGACATCAGAATTGATTTTATCGAGTTTTAAATCAATTTCTGTTTTAGTGTATATTTCACGTTCCATAATGTCTTCCTCCTGATACCTTGGTTTCATTATATCACCTTTAGCATAATTTTGGGAACGCAATTCTGTGACTTTGTCTGTAGTTTTTGTTCTAAACTCGCTTGTACCACTCATGCCTGTTACCTCTTGTAAAGATAGATATATTGATGAAATTCATCGAGAACCTTTTGATATTCCCCGTCAACGAGTTTGAGAGTGATTTTATAATCTCCTTGAATTGTCGGGGTTAATCCAAAGATAAAACTTCCTGTAGTAATACCGTAATTATTTTTGGAGAAGATAAATTCTTCTTCATGGATGTATACATTTGAAACGTGTATTAGTTGCTCATGGAGTTGTCCATCTCCCTGAAAGAAAACATGGATTTGATATTTGTAATTAGCTTTAATATTGAACAAATCAATGTCTACTCCAAGCGAAAAAGAAGCAGGAAATTCATCCAAAGAAGAAGCAGTTGTCAAAAGTTTTTCATTTTCTAAGTGTACAAAACGAATGTTCGATATTTTTTCATTAAAGGAAATTGAAGAAAATTCTTCATTGAATTCAACCATTGTTATTCTCCGTTTATTTTTCTCTATATAAATCAACGACTTCTCCAATAATTCGGAAGTCTGTTTCTGGCGTGATTGGCATATCTTTGTATGCAGGGTTCAAGCTATGTAAGTAGGCTTGTTCTGTATCAATAACCAGTTGCTTGATATACGCCTCTCCGTTGTAGTTAAACACTCCGATAACACCATCATTCAAATCGACGCTTGTCTGGATAAATACTAGGTCACCATCATGATAATCAGGCTCCATCGAGTCCCCTTTGATTGGGATTACAAAGTCAGCATCTACATCTATTGGCAACTCTATCTGTTCAACTCGTACATCATTCAAATACTGCCCAGTACCAGCAGAAGTAGCGTGGTCGTAGTAGTCGTAACCATAGAGTTGAACAACTTTCTCCGATACTTCGTTTATCTTCGCTTTTCTTCGTTCCTCTTGTTCGTCACGTAATTTTTCAGCGTATGTGATAACTTTTCTTTGTCCATTAGGTTCTAGTTGGTCGTATATGGATTGGATTTGGGAAGTGGTAGGGGGAGTATCAATAGATGAAGGTTTGGCTAGGTCAAATAGATATTGAGGAGAAACTTCTAAAGCCTGAGCGTATATTCTAATATCCTTTTCATCTAACTGTCTATTTCCGTTTTCATGGTTAGAAATTGTATTTTGTTTAAAACCTGTCAGCTCGGCAAGTTTTTTTTGAGTTAATTTCTTGGATTTTCTTACTTCTTTAATTGAGCTACCTAGTATATTCATATTAAACAACTCCTTTCATTTCTTATTATATACTAACGTGACAAAAAAATAAATAAAAAAATCTCAAAAAGTGATAAAAAATTATTGACAAATATCTCAATATGAGATATAATTAAATCAAGCTTAAGGAAAAGGAGGTAAGGCGAATGATGGAACACATCATAAAAAGCCTAGCAACCAAGGACACTGCAACCGTCATCTTGGCACTAGGCTTAGTCAGAGAAGCACGTTTGTGGCACAAACAAATCTTAGAACACAAACGTAAGCTTCAAAACAAAAAGTAGAGAAAGGGGCAGAAGCCCCAACCTCTACTTGATAGTGTACCATCATTTGCCGTGAAAAGCAATGGATGAAAATGTTGGTTTGATAATCCTAGCAGGATTTGTGATTGTATCTTTCACTATTCGTAAGATAGTGGAATACCGATTTGATAAAAAAGATAAGGAGTAGGGAGATGCTCGAAGATTTATTGCGTTTGCTTGTTCGGTTAACTTTTCTTACTCAACTTAATATTCTTGTGTGGGGGATTTATTGCATTAGGCTCAGAAGAGAAAATGAAGAGAAGATGATGATTGATGAGGAGGTGGAAGATGTCTGACGATGCAAGGTTTTACCTTATACTTTTTATCTTTGAATTAATTTTTGGCAATGCTATTCTCATCGTTGCTTTGCGTTGTATCTCTAGAATTTCGGGGACGATTCTTGATGATTTTAGAAAACGAAGAAAAAAGAGGTAAAGAAGCTATTGATAAGAACAAGCTGAATTGTTCAGCGTTAAAAGTGAATCCAAGGTGAAAAACTAGGAGTGTTATGAATATTAGTTTAAAAATACTATCCCAGTTTTCGTCCACAAATTTACTAGTCTTTTTTAGAAGTGATAAAATTTGGAATATAGCACCTGCCATTACAAAACTTAAAGCGATAACCATTAATATTTTACCAGAGGAGTCTATCAGGCTTTTGAGTTGCGATATATCCCCTATGGTATTAAAGAAAATTAACTCTGCGAAAACAGAAACTAAAATAAAAAATAATGTAAAAAATAAATTGCAATAGCGTTTTAAAAATTTAATGATATTTTTTCTCAAAGCACTTTCCTTTCATCAGTGGGTTTGACTCGAATATATACTTTTTTAAAAATTGATACATCGGTCTTGGGACTGATTTTTGGAGGCAATATTGGAAGATAAAATCATCGAACTTGCTGATTATTTCATCAGCGAGAACACAACGTACAGAAAAGCTAAAATAGCGTGTGAGAAGCTATTGAAACAAGTCAGCCATGAGATAGAACTCAGGGCGCTGGAAAGTAAGATAAGGGGGTGAGTGCGTGCAGGAACTTACAAAAAAGCAAAAGTTAAAAAAGCAAGAATTGAAGCCGAAAATAAAGCTTAGAAAAGAGAGAAAAAAACATGAACTTACGACAGTTTTTATGGCAGATTTAATTGGTTTGAAAAATCGCAGACAATATGAATTAAAAGAAAATGGCAAAGCTCCATTTCATGATTATGAGATATCTATTATTTCTAATTATTTTCACAAATCAGAGAGTGAATTATTTTTTTAAAATAAAATATCTCAATTTGAGATTATATAGAAAGGAGAGCGTATGACAGACTTCAAAAATTTAGATTGTCAATTTATCTTTCAAGAATGCGACTGAAAATTATACCGCTGTTAGTAATAGCTTTATTAACGACCCTGCGATGGATTTTACAGCTGTTGGCATCATGATGGTGGTGCTGGCTAATCACCCAAACTGGCAAGTCTATCCGGATGAGATAGCTAAACGAAAAGGTGTTAGTCGAGACACAATTGATAGCTACTTCAAAATATTAGAAAAAAATGGTTACCTACGAATTGTTAAAAAAGGCATGGGACGCGGTAAAGGAGTTCGTGTTTTCAGATTTTTCTCAGATGTAAAAATATCCGATTTTCAATTTGAAATCATGAAACAGAGATTGAATGAAAGTATATCTAAGTTATCCACAGGTTAGAATTTACATTTCCGATTTTTACAAATCTGTATTTTACAAATCTGTATTTTACAAATCAGAAAATTTAGGCACTAATAAATACTAACTAACAACAAGTATTAAATAACAATAAATATTAAAAGACAACAAGTCCTACTTCTCTAAATAAATAAAAGAGAGGGTAGAAAAATAAATACAAAGGAGGTGAGGAAATGAGACCAATAGGATATCGACTTAATGTTGAAGTTTCTGGTATTGAAGAACTAAAGGAAGCCTGTAAAGAAGTATTAAAAAAAGCCGAAGAATTGCAAGAAGCAATTGATCGACTTAGTATCATTGAAATTGAATTAAAAGCCAAGCCTGTCAATGATTAGACTTTCTGTAGCAGTAGACAACATTTCTTCCCAAGTAGAGAATTTGGTTTGTTCAGAAACGAATGTATCTAGGATTGTTTCATCAGATTTTTCAAGTTCTTCGTTACTAGAAATTTTTTCTGGGCTAGACAGCAGAAATTCTTCTATGGTTGAGAAGTTTGTGTTTTCTATCATGAATTTATTAGGAAATATTTCATCAAAAGAATATTCATGTGTTCCTGCAAGGGCTTGAGCATTCTTTGAAATTTGCTCGAGCTCTTTAGCTAGTTCATCTAATCCGTTCATTTTAAAAGACATATAGTTTTCCTCCTTTCTATTGGGATTTTGACTAAAACGGTGAGAGGTCCTAGTCAAGAACGATTATAACATAGATAGCAGAAAAGCACAACATGTTGTTAATCATATATATGTGTTAGACGACATATGGTGTTTTTTGGAGGTATAACATGTGGGAACAATTAAACAGAATTATGCAGGAAAGAAATTTGAACGGCAATCAATTATCTAAGATGGCTGGGGTCAATCGAAGTTTCTTTTCTGACCTGAAAAGCGGAAAAGTCAAATACCTTTCTTGGCCGAATATATGCAAAGTCGCTGATGCGTTAGAAATCAGCATAGATGAACTAAGATAAGGAGAAAACGGCTATGCTCTGGGAAAAAATATCTGAAAAACTTTCAGAGAAAAATTGGACAGTTTATAAACTTTGTTTAAAAGCTGGTGTTGGTACAGCTGGGATCTATCGTTTAAGGGATGGAGTGGTAAAAGATTTATATTTTGACACAGTTAAGAAAATCGCTGACGCATTAGAAATCAGCACAGACGAACTAAGATAAAACAAAAAAGCACCTGACGGTAATCAGGCGCATACTTAAATATTCAACATGATTATAACACGAAAGAGAGGAAAATGCATGCCGAAAACAGAAATTACTTATAAGCCAGTTGATGTGGACGAAAAAGCTACGCATGGTGATTACAAACATCTTTGTCAGAGGTGGGAAGGTTTGACTCCAGGGACTGCAAAAGTCTGGGCAGGTGAAATGCGAGAACATCCAGACTTCAAGCAGTTCATTGATAACCCAACTCATAAGATCGTATTTATCGACTACGAAGGATTTCGCATGTTCGTCAAATGGAAAAGTCGTAATCGCTATCGTACGAAGAAAGAAACTTTATCAGAGATGCTTGAGAATATCAAGAAAGAAAAACAATTCGGAGTATAGGAGGAAGAATAATGTTTGAACCACCACTAATCAACCAACTGCTAGGAACTGGCGCAGTGATTTTGGGATTTATCAGCGCAGGGTTTCTAGCTCATCAGTTAGAAAAGCAAAAAGAGGAAG
>CAUTTK010000034.1:0-14436 GCA_963541475.1 uncultured Streptococcus sp.
TTTAACGTGGCAACGACCACGACATTTTGGTAAAGTAAAAAAGCCTTTTAACGCCGTGCTCAGGGCGAAAAGAAAACCGCCTCGATTTCGACGCGGTTAGGGCTTAATTAAATAAATAGTAGTCTAAAGGTTTCACGGCCTTTAGGTGTGATTAGAGTCTGTGTGCCAGACCATTGTGTTTTTTCGTTGAGTGTTTCCTTGACCTCAAACAAACCATCATTTTTATTGGCTGTTGGTTGGAGCTTGCCTTTCTTATCTCTATAGATGTATTTTTTCTCCATCAAGAAGTCAATAAACTTACGTTCTTTGATTTTTAATTGTTTTGCTGTTTCTCTGAAGCTGGTCAGTAAGTTTCTATCTACCAGTTCATCGAAATAGTCTGCTTTCGGTTTCATTATGGTATTTTCAACGGAAAGTACAGCTTTTTCAGCTTCCAAGTGTTTAATGACTGCTTCTTTTTCTTTCAGTTGATTACCAGCCATAAGGAGCAAGTCTGCTAAGGCTTGTTTGTTGTGCGTGATATTATAGGCCACTTGGTCGGTCATATAAGCGCCATGCTTACGAATAGAGGGCAGAACCTCGCTAGTGACCCAATCAGCAAATTTCTCTGCTTCTGGTTTTCGAGATTGAAAAACAAGCTTATAGAAATTCGCTTCGTTGATGAAGTTGGCTTGTTGGACTCCTCCATTTGTAAGGATGTCACTACTAGTTACACCCTTTGGATTAAGTCTTTCTAGTGTTTTTCGTGGGTTACTTAAATCCAGAATTTGGCAACAATCATTCAAATTAAAGAATGGCTCGCCTTTAATTTCTATTGTTCTTACTTCTCCGAATTGTTCATTTTTAAAAATTTGTAGTTCCATTTTTAGACCCCTTTAATATAATTATCAATAATAGTACGATGCTCATCTTTAAGACTATCCAGCCTGTACATGATAAGATTCAATACAGCGAATTGTGAGCTATGTTGAGCAATAAATTCATATAAGTCACACTGACTATCCCAATCTGGCTCTTTTGCTAGCCAATTGTGAATCAAATCCATACTCTCACGGATTTCTTCAACATAGTTCAGTAAATCTTCGTAACTGTCTAAAAGTTCATTTTTTGCCATAATAAAAACTCCTTTGCGGTATGACAAAGAAGCTCTTTTCTGATATAATGATTTCAGAAAGAGTTTCTTTCGAGCGATAGCTTAGAACCATCTGATTGGCGTTAGTGGGTTCTAGGCTATTTTTTTATTTCGTTGTAGACCTTTTCTAGTCCCAGCATTAAAATTTCCGTCTTCGTCTTTCCTGTTTGTTCAGCACAATACTCTAACATTGCTACTTCTTCATCAGTCATACGAAGTCTTGTGTTATTTCGGCGAGGATTTTCACTTTTCGGTCTTCCGATTTTTGCTACCATTTCATCACCTCTTTTCTTGGTAACACAATTATTATATAACCGTGTTACCAAAAAGTCAAGAGGTTTTTTGAAAAAAATTAAAAATAAGAAAAGCACTTAGATTTCTCTAGGTGCTTTGGTATTTTATATTGCGTAGTCATATCCTAGATTTTCTTTTATTTGTTCGAACATTTCTAAAATATGACCAGGGGTGTTATCTTTGAATAAAAATCTAGGAGTTGTATCATCTGGAAAGCTAGTTTTTATCCACGGATATATTTCTGTATAAAACTGCATCATTTCTTTACTAGGCAACGCCATTACTTCCATGATAGAACCTCCTGTACTTTTTGTAATAATGTATCATCTGGAGTATTATTTCCTAAAACTCCAACTTCTGCGACCAATTCATTAATATTATTTGTTTCAAATGCAGAGAGAGCATTAATACTAATCCTATATAAATACATTCCATCAATACTATGTTGTTTTTTTACATAGGTTACCAAGTCTCTATTCAAATACGCCATCGCTTCTTCAAGACTATTATAACGCTTTTTATTTGCTTTGTAAAACGCTTTAGCAGAATCCCAATGTTGTTTATGAGTCAACTCATGCACTATTGCATCTTTAATGTCTTTTGCGGCAAAGAACCCATCCGATAAAATTTCTTTGAATTCTTTTTCCGAACTAAGAGCATCACTTATAAACAAAATATCCTGCTTATAGTCATATCCAGCTAGACCAGGCAGCTTTGATTTTTTTAAAAACACAACAGTTGGTTTTGAATAATCAGGCAATTGGCGGAAAACTTCTTGAACATTGGCCACTGTATCTCTAATTTTCTTACTAGAATCCTGAGTCCAAAAATCATACTCGGTTCCGCTAAGTTTTTTGGTATTCACTCGAATATCATCACCGACAACGAAAAACCGTTGTTTTGCCATTAAATCAATTGAACTCATACCCTGATTATACACCTTTTCCCCGTCTTTCGCAAACAGTTTTTCTTTAATCGCTTCCCCTTCACGCTCCCATCCTGCAAAGATTTCGTCCAAAGAACGTTTCTCTTTTGCCATTTTCACAGGGGCGTTATTTAGTAATATATCGAGATATGGACTAATCTGTTCTGCTTCTTCGGTCCTTCTAGTCTTATCAATCTTGTCTTTCTTATCAGACTTAACTGCAGGCCTGATAGTAGAACGGCAACGGACATGAAAAGGCGGTGCTGTTCGTCCTGGTTCATATTCTTTAACAGAATGAACCTCGTGATTTTCTGACTGGCAAATCTCACTTGTGCGACTGTCTAAGACCGCTACGATTTCGTAGTGGTCACCACCTAACTCCTTGATAGTATCTAGCGTAGCGAGGTTATTATAAAAGGTCGTCTCGGTTCTGACAAACGTATCAGCTCGATGATAGGCAACTCCTGTGCGTTCAGAAAGAGCTCTAGCCATTCTATCAATAGACCAGCTACCTGTTAGGCCTTTATTCAGGACATCACTGATTGCCTTATAAGCAACTTCTTTATGAACCCAAACATTTTCAGAAAAGGTCTTACCACTCCAGTTACTAGCCATCTTATGCTTAACTGCATCGACACCCAATATTGGTTTCTCTATGATTCCGAAGTGTGCCAAGTTCTTAGCTTGATGGATTTTACCTTTAATGTAGACGTCACTCAGAGCCTCTGTGACTTTGTCATGTATGCCGTCTGGCTTCCCGTATAGTTCAGCCGTCAGACGCTCAATTTCGGCAAGCAAAGCCTCCTTGCGACTGATACGATGGCGATAACCCAAAGCGTCCAACAAAGGTGTCGGTGTGTCAGGATTTAAGGCCATCTCACGGAACCTTTCAAGGATTACATGCTTAAACTCTCTACGCTCCTTATCTGTTAGATATTGCTTGGCCTCTGCATGAGTCATTTTATTATCAACTGCATACCTGGCATAGAACTTCTCAATCTCAGAAACCAGCTGATGTTTATAGTCTGCCAAGGATTGGCCAATCTGGGCCATGTATCTATCAGCTACTATCTGAGCGTTTTGTTCCTGTTGTAAAGCTCGCTCAGTCCAATACTCATCCCAGTACTCATCTATCTTTTTCTTGTCCTTGGTCGTCATGGTCATCCTCTACCTTTTTGAAATTAGTCTGAGAGTATGGATCTTGTCCTTGTTCTTGTTGTTCTTTCAATCGTTCTTCAACCTCTGGTTGATACCATGGATGTTGTTCACGAATGCTTAGGTCGTCTAAGATGCCGATTGAGTTCACACAGTCTTGAATCGCTTCAGACTCGTTTGAAATGATGTCACGATTAAAGACATAAGTAAATTTAGATGAGTCAAACGCTACTTCTTTGTTAGCTGCATACTGTTCTACAAACCAAAGGAATTGCTTGATACCTTTTTGGAACTCATTTTCCAGCTCATTACAATCCAAATCAAGGTCTGTATAGCGCCATTTAAGAGCCTGACCACTAGCATTACCTAAATTATCATCTTGGGTATCAATGGCTCGTGCAGCCTCATATAAGAACTTACGAGAGCGTTCGATATCTGCTTCAACTCCGCTAGTATCATTGTCTGCTTGCAGTGTATCTACACCACCATCACTAGACACCTTGATAGAGCGGAACTTATTCAGATTATTCATGAACTCGCCCAAGTCTGCGCCCTGATAGTTTTTCAAAACATAAATCAACTTCGGCATATCTGCCAACATATCAGCATTAGTAGACATTTGAAGTTGAATATTATCAATCAAAGACTTAGTTTGAACTAAAAGACCGTCCTCATACTCGTTGTATCGGAATGGAATCAGAGGGACTTTCTCCCAAGTGTAAGGAATCCGTGTTCCATCTGCGTTGACATAGTAAAAATTCCCCTTGGTCTCTTTAGAAAGTGGATTGAGTTCAAGGTGTGAACCTGTCCAGATATAATCTGTAATTCCTTGTTCGTCGTAGTATTCTACAAAGGTTTTAGTCTTCTTTACTCCACTTTCGTAAACTGCTTGATTATAGACACGTACAAAGGCAGATAGTTCTAAATGACGCTCGTCTTTCCAGAAAGGGATAATCTGTTCACTTGGGATTTTAAACAAGCGTAGACGGCCGTTCTCATCGTAATAAGGCAAGCCGTAAGCTATTCCTTTCATCACTGCTTCCTTACCGAGTGACTTAATCGTAGATAAAAGGTCCTCATCAAACACGCTGTCTAAAAAGTCTTGTGATTCTTCTCCTTCAAGAGAGATGGTAGGTTGTTTAGAAAACAAATACCCGACCTTCTGGTCTACCAGCTTCTTAAACAAACCCAATTCAATCCTTGAGTTCGTCCGCCAGTCAACATCAACCTTCTTATTTCGAATAGCCGTGCGATTTCGATAGTAGTTGTAAGCCTCTTTCATCGTGCTTACTTTCTCAGAATTCTGGTGTTCTCTTATCTCAATCTCTAGTATTTCATTTTGGGTTGTATTCTTAATCAACAACCGCCTAATTAACCATTTAAACCAATTACTCAACATTTCTCCTTCTCCTACCAGAACGATATTCCTGGTTGTCTCATATCGTCTTCAAACGCATATCTAGTAGCGTCGATTGTGTGGTCATTTACCTCTTCAAGTTTCGGCTTGGGATTTCCATCACGGTCAACTGCATAGTCCGCACTTTCGAACTCTCTTGCGATATTCGGTGTGCGTTCTGGATCTATCACAATTGCAACCAAATCATCCAACCAACGTTCTCCATACTCACGACTATCAGGACCTTTCTTAGCCCCTTGGACAAGCGGAATATTCAGCTGCAGTTTTAACTCATCAATCGACTTAGGTTCTGCGCTATCACAGGTTATCATCTGAGATTGATAGCCTTTCTCACGGATTCTTTCAGCTAATTCACGGTTGCTAATCTTCACGCCATAAATCTCATCAATAGCATAGATAACTCGTTTCTTCTTGTCGTAATGCCATCTTACAAAGGCCAGAGGGTCATTAGCATAACCGAAGTCGTTGCCTTGTCGAATGTTATCAAACCTTGCTATCTCCTCGTCTGTAATCTTGCGGAATACCAGATTTTCAAACGGTGCTACACCCGAACCGATAGCCTCGCCCAGATACTCCCAACGGTAACGCTTCTCTGAACGCTCTCTCGTAGCCTCTGCTTCTTCTATGAAGGCTTGGGATATATATGGGTTATCCAAGTAAGTTGAATGGTGTACGTGGGTATTAGGAGGCTGTATGACGCTTTCATATTTCTTATTCACCCAAGATTGTTTTCTTTTCGGTGGATTGTAAGAGTAAAAGAACTTATAAAAAAGACCATCAGCCAATTCTCCACGAAGAAGGGAGTTGGTGATTGTCTTTACTTCATCTTCAGTTTTAAACTCAGCTAACTCCTCAATCCAGCCAATCGCAAACGGAAAGCGACTATCTTTCAAGGATTTGATACGCTCTGGATCTTGTGCACCACGGAAGATAATATAATTTCCTCTTGGGATATAGGTTATTTTTAAAGGGGACTTATTAATCTTAAATAAATGACTAACCCCTTGCTCACTAATCGCCCATTTCAATTGTTCATAGACCGACTGTTCTAGAGTGTTATCTGTCTTACGAATACACACGGCATTGACTGGATAGCGCATAATCAGTTGAATGATCGTGTGCCCGAGGTCGCTAGACTTGCCAGAACCACGCCCTCCCTTTTCAACCACATGTAAGATTTTGGGGTCGAATGCTGCACGCCACATAGAATAAAAAGCTTTTGGGATGAATTCACTCATCCTACGCTTCATCGCCAACTCCTATATCATCAACGAATTGAACGGCTGAAGACATTTCGATTTCTTTTCTCTCTAAATATGCTCCATTCACTTTGAATATGTGGTCTATAGAGCGTTGTCTTTCTTCAATCGTCGGAGTAAATTCATAAGTCGTTTCCGATACCTCCACACCTTCAACGGTCTTTACAGTTTTTTTAGAATAGCCTTGTTGAGTTTCCCCTCTAGCGATACTAGCAGAGATTGCCAAGGCTTCTGCGATTGACATTGAACGTTCGTCAAAAAGTTCTTCGGTACGTTTTTTAATGTATTCAGAAATCTCAACATTTTTCAACAATCTTTGCCCTATGCTATATGCCGTTTTCTCTGAGTACCCCGCCTTAATAGCGGCTTGTGTTGCGTTTCTACTGATGATGTACTCATCAGCGAAGTGTTTCTGTCTCTCGTTCATTTTCCATCACCACCTTTTTATATAATCAAAAAAGCCACTCAAAGAGTGACTGTATGCGGTAAGTGGGTGCCTCCCCCACCAGAGCCTTATATAGCGCTACTTTATCTCTGTCCTACAGGTTAATCAGCCTAAATCTAATTACCGCCCTGTACCCCTATTGTGATAGCTACTCACAGAGATACAATTGGAACGGCAGGACTCGAACCTGCCTACGTTTCAGACCCTTTATAGTCATATCGCTCCACCAACTGAGCTACGTTCCAACTGCAAGACGACTACTACCTTGCGTGTTAATTAGAAATAAATTTTCTGATTTATTTTTTTGTAGTCTTTACAACCTCTGAGGGAATCAAACCCTCTAGCTTATAACTTACCTAGGATATAAGTAGCTACGCAACCATGCGAGGTTCGGTCGCTTCTGCAACCATTTTTAAGTTAATGAGTGATATATGAATGCTAAGCCTTACCGCCTACCCCATTCTGGGACACAAACACTCAAAGGAGAGTGTGGGATTTGAACCCACGGACCGCACATAGGCGACCACCCGTCTAGCAAACGGGCGCATTCAACCTGACTCTGCCAACTCTCCATGTCAGGGAAGGCTTACTGCCTTACCCTTAATTCTTGATACTACCATTCTATCAGAATTACAAAACTGTGCTAACAAGTATCATTTTTTCCCGTACGGTTTTGTAAAGTTCAATTTAGTTCCATTCTCTCCAAAACCTCATTTAGTTCAGAGATAGCCATATTCCGCCAAGTGTAGAAAGTTGTTCTGCTGATTTCCATTTTGTCACAAATATCATCAACATACATCTTAGTAATGTAAGTCATTCTCAAAATTGTCCGATACTTCGGATTTGTTAACTTATTGATCATTCTACCAAGTTCAAGTTTTCTGTTAATAACTTCCTTAGCATCCTGCTCTATAGCCTCTTTCATCACTACCAACTGAGTATAGACATCATCAACTTTTCTAGTCTGTCCACCTTGGACTTTGACACCTGACCACTTAGGACTTGAGAGCAAACCTGCCTCAAGTTCATTGATTTCATCTATACGGCTTTGGATGTCCATGTCCAGATCCTGCAACTCTTTCAATAGTTCTTTAGCCTTGTTCACTCTCTATCTCCTTTATGTTATAATAATAGTGTTTGGATTATAGCTGAGACAGAGTGTGTCTTGGCTTTTTTATTTTAGTAGCTATTGAGCATCTTGAGAGTCTCCTCATAGCTAAGTTTTACTTCGACCTTTTGCTCCTCGTATCCTCCAAAAGTTCTGGGTTCTCGTAGACGTTTCCGATGATTTTAGTTTTATACTTTTCAATAAAACTTATCACAGTCATAGTAACCATGGTATTTTGAGTTCTACGAAACTTCACACAATAAGCGCCTCTTTCATAAAATACACAACTAGCGTATTTATTGCTCTTTAAGATATCCCCTTCATTGTCGTAGCGAAAGTTCATAACCAAGAAAACCACTAAAAGAACAAGAGAAACGAACAAGACTGCAAACAAAGCAGCTTCAAGTAAACTAAATATATCATGCATCATTTTTTCTCTTAAAAGCGTTTTCATAAATCTGTGGCGCATTCCCTTTGAATGCTGTAAGTAAAGAACTTACTTCATCAACTGTCATATTCAGCATTTTTGCTAAAGCTTGTAAAATATCGTCCATTATAGTAAAACCTCATCCCCGACTTTCACCTTCTCATACACGTCCTTAGTAACCACAAACACCCCATAGTCACGAATCGTAAGCGTGTATAGCTTGCCATGTCGTCCTTTCTCAACGACCTTACCAAATATCTCAGCGCCTGCGTTATCTGCCTTATAGATAACCATCGGCTTCTTTTCTTCTAAATCTCGAATCCTATCCATCTGCCAGATGTTTAATCCAGCAGAGACGAGGATACATACTGTGATAAATCGTTTCAATCTGTGACCTCCTCGACAAGAATGTAAGTTCTTTCTTTGTTTATTTGTTCGTAACGTGCAACTTGGTAACCTACAATGTTTATTTTTGCCTTTCCACTTGTTGCTATTTTGGCTTTTTCAATATATTCATTGAGTCTCTCCACCGCCAGCTTTTCTTCGTCGTCAACGAACTCCATGAACACTCTCATCACTCTGCCTCCTTGCTCTTAATTTCTCCAGTAAGTCTATTTTCTAAAATATGACTTGTATAGCAAATATCGCTTTTATATGTATAGTGATTAACAGTTTCTTCAACCCATTGATTTTTAGTGTACGGATATCTGTTTGGTCGTTTCATGTTGCACCTCATAAATATTTTTATATACTTTTATAAAACAAAGCCTTTTTAACTCGAAGCAATGAACTTCTAGTCACTGGTATCATCCGTGGAATTAGAGCATCATGCGCTTTAAAACATATTAACTCTTTATCAAAATCTACATAAGCCACTTCGTCAATATCTATAAATTCTTCAACCAAACCATTGTTCGTGACCATATCTACAACTACGCTTTCAAACATCACTCCACCTCCTCAAAATAACTATGAAATTTACTTAAATTGACAATAGCGACCTCTTCGACAAAATGTTTTTCGATATCAAAGTCTGGATCATTTTTCCCAAACTCTTTCTTTATAGCTTTTTCGGCCAGTGAGGGTAAAGCGAATATACTTGCTCCGTTTTTTAAGGCAAGCGCTTGACCGTGTTTATTTACTACTCGATAACCCACATCAAACGGTCTGATTTTCGTTGGGATTTTTATGCGCTTACTTTGATTCTTCATTCCTTCTTCAAGCGTTTGTACCATCACCCACCTCCTCTACTTCGTAAAAATCAACTTTTGCAAAGTGTTTAGGGTTGATAGTAATCATTCTTTCTTCTGGTTCAATTTGAATTAGTTGGAGACAATCTATGTTGCCTCGTTCGAGCCATTCTAGCATTTTGAGAATTTGTTTGTATTCTTCTCTCACCTTGATAGTTTCATCCATATATGGATTTTGTAATCTAATATTTGTCATTTACTCTACCTCCTCAACTCACCTTATGGCTTTCCAGCTCTCCGAATTCATGACCGTGATTGACAAAGTACGAACCAATCAGGATAGCGTCAGCTTCATCGTCTTTAACGTTAAGGTTGAATTCATCGGACACTTTAGCAATAGCCTGTAGCTTCATTGATTTCTTACTTCGGTCTTTGTAGCTAAATTTCCAGTACTTGCGCCAGGTCGACACGTTCACGAAGTACACATTGTCAGCAATCAGTCGGCCAAGAATGATACCTGTCACAATTCCAATGCTGATCATGGACTGCTGATTTGGCCCCATGACCGAGTTCTTCTCGACCACAATCGATTCAAAATGGCAGTCGTACTTCTGGAGCGCTCTCGATTGAATCGCTCGCAGTTCGCTAGCCATGAAGCGCCCACGTTCAAAGAATGATTTGCTTTTATGCTTTAAGACACCACTCTGAACAAGGTCAGAGTCGTAAAATACGGCCCATCCTGTCGCAGTAGTTGAAATGTCCAATGATAATGTCAGTGAACTCATTGCAGTTCTCCCTTGAATCCACAGAGATCAAATAGGTTTCGTTTATTACTCTCAATAAACTCAAAGAACTTCTGAAGTTCGGCCAAGTGGCGCTTTTCTCTCTTGATTCCAAGGCTCGTATGATACTCTGTCGGCATTTTCGGTGTCGCCTTAATATCTAACCAGTAGAGAGGCTCAAACACGTCGCCACTTGTATCAAGAGAAGCATCTGCATCTGTATTTTTAAAATGCATCTGCATATCATATTCAATTTTATTGGTGATCGTGATGGTCTTGTCCACGATTTCAAGTGTGATAGCTGTTCCTGGTATATCGATTTTGTTTAGCATTTATTTTCTCCTTTTAAAAAAGTGTTGTTTGCAAAGGGTACACATCTTCAAATGGCACTCCGACTCTTAGACAGTCTCGTTTGATGTCCAGTGTAGAGATGACGTACTTGACACCATTATTTTTCTTGTCATAGTGTGGATAAGTGTAGCCATCATTTTCTATTTTTTCGATGATTTCAGATTTTGTTTCAGGACAGATTTCTGTCCAGTTGATCCATTCCATTTTTATCCTCCCACGATACCGTGCCAGAGATTAGACACTTTTTATCCAACCTGCTAGCAAGTGTGGTTCGATTGTAAATTCCGTGACTGGTTTCGATACAGTCACTGTAAATATTTTTAATTTGTACAATTTTAAAAAATTCTCCATTTTTTAAAACTTTCACGTAATCGCCTTTTTCAAGTTTCATATTTCTGACCAAACCCCCACGCCTGCCAATTTGTGAGTGAGGCAAGCGTGAGTGAAATTCTTTGCGTCATTCGTCCAAAAGTCACATAAGTGTCACTGACGCATTTTCTAGTTCGCAGTTTTACAAGAATGCACGGCTTGTTGGTTTTTCAAATTTAATAATCACTTTCAATCCAGTCACTCGCTGGATTTCCTCATCTGAAGCATTCTCTTTCAATAGCTTCAACGCAACATCTTCCATGCTTTGAAACGCTCCGACATACTCGTCACATTCTCTGCACGTTTCACAGTAATCTGGCTCTTCATAGTGATCCAGCATATACCAGCCACCAAGATGACTTTCGTATAGATGAATCATCAAATCACCTCCACACGCTGGCTCAAAGCTTTTGTTTTGCAGTATTCACAATGACCACATGGTGTTACCCATTCTTTACCTTTTTTAACATCGTCAAGATGCTTAATAAGCATAGATAACTCAGATAACTCGTAATCAAGTTTTTCCTGAGATTGAAAAACAATTGCTCGGGTATCAGGAGTAGATTCTTTAGTCACGGCATAGATAACAGGGGTAAACTCCTTGCCATACTGCTCTTTCAGCATTTTCTTATACACTGCCATTTGAAGAACATATCCCCAAGCTTCGAACCAGCGGACTTGAATATTTCGTCCGCTTGCTTCATCCTGAACCCAGACCATGCTGTCAATGTCAGATTTCGTGGTCTTAATATCCACGAAATACCCTTTTTCAACATTGAGACAGTCAATCTTGCCTTTGAATTCCACGCCTTCGATTTTGCCTGTTACAGCAACCTCTTTCTGGCCGACATAGTAGTCCATGAACTGCTTATCAGCTTCCAGTCGCTCAATCATGCGCTGGCCGACCAAGAAGTCGGATTTCAACTGACCTTTGGTCTTTCCGGCTTTTGAAATCATGGCATCTGCGTTTTCATCCATAAATTTCTTATGTATTTCTGGACTTTCAAAATAGCTGTGGACCATGTTCCCGACCAAGAGAGCAGTGTTGTCTCTCTGGTCTTCCCATTCTCCTTCCAGCTCTGCTAGCGCTCGCGCTTCACACTCTCTAAATCGCTTATATTGCGAGATAGACCAGTAGCGACGTGCAGAAGCTGCTGAATAGTAGTCTTTACCAAGTAAATCCATTGTCATTCCATTTTCACCCTTTCAGCCTTGCTTGCCATTTCAGGCATTACTCGGACAATAATCCCTAACTCTTGAGAAATAGCCTTGAATTGCTCTTTGACTTGACGCATATTTTTTTCAGGGAAAATAATTTCCATATTTTGGTATCGATAACCATATTTTTTAACACCATCCTCAAAAGCCATATTTTGCGATTTTCGGCCTGTTTCTTGCTCTAGGGTATGATTACCCCCTGAACTAGTTTCAGACTCAAATTCAGGCTGATTTTGGGCGCAGAATCGACTCTGAGCTTCTTGTTCCGCTTCTGCTTTAGTTCGTCTAAGCTCATCTGCGTCTACATGTAGGATATCGATAGTATCTAAAGCAGAGCGACCCTCTCTCAGCAAATCAACGTACTTTTCAGGATTCAAACCTTTAGCTACCGCGATAGCAGTCATTTCATCTATACGTTTTTTCAACTCGTCTTCCGCTTTAGCTCGTTCAGCTAATGCCTTATCATCAAGAATTGCCTGCAAAACATCAACAAGTTTCGCTCCCTGGTCATAACTGCGAATGTAGACAGTAGGTCCGAGACCAGCTTTAGCTGCCGCTTCTGTAATCTGGATAAGTCCAGCTTCACGTTGTTGCTTCTTAGCAGCTTCTTCTGCAACCAATCCGACAATCATCTTAGAAGTAGCTTGATTGATTCGCACATTGTCGGCCATAAAACACTTCTTCTTGCTGAAATCGTCAAAGTAAATAGCAAATAATTTGATGTCAAGTTCTGTACCACTTTCTGCGATTGCAGACTCAAAAGCTTCTCTGACCGTTTCCTTTCGGGCTTCTGTTTCTCTCTCCTCAAACTCCCTGATTTGATTTTTAATGTCTGTCTGCAAAGTTTTGATAGGATCTAATATGCTATCAACCCAAGCCTTTACTTTATCAAGAGGTTTAGAGTATTCTGAAAGCTGGTTTTTAAGTTCTTGTTCAATCTGACGCTGTACTCGTCCCAACTCGTCTTTGACTTTAATGTCGTCTGATAAAGTTTCTTCTGTAACGATATAGCCAGTGTATTTCTTTTGGTAAGACTCTAAAGCTTGCTCCAAAACTTCTTTACCTTGGATTTCGATTTCAGCCGCTTTTAGAGTAAAGCCAATCTCTAAATCTGTTACTGGAACAAGCTCTAAGCTATCTGTCACATCTTTTAATTCTTCAACCATTTTAGAAATCCTCCCCTTCTAGCATGTCCATTTGAACATTTTCTGGCTCATGGTCAATTACTCCGCCTGTTTCTTCTGGAGCGCCTAGCAAATCAGATAGATTGTCTGATCCTGGAGGTGTGACATCCTTCGCTCTCTTCACTTCATTTACGTTGGAATCTTCGTTATCGGCAATGATAGCTTCCTGTAACTCCGTTGAGAGAGGAGCATATTTGCTTAAAAGCTCCTTGATAAGTGTTTTTTGAGCCATGGCATCAAATTCGGTTTTCCAAGGAGTTCCAGATTTAAAATCTCCAATTTGCTTGTCGTAGGTTTTAGAATATTTCTGAGCATGTGCTATGACTTTTTCTTTTTTCCAGAAAATCATCTTTCTAAATCCATTGATCAATTCCAAACTTGCAAAATATCCCTCAACCTCTCCGCTATCAACTTGCTCTTCTTTTAGATGCAATGTGCCATAAACTTTGTCGTACCGCAAAAATTCTTCTTTGTAAACGATATCGCAGTTTATATTCCTGATTTGTCCACTCCGTTGAGCTAGTTGAATGAAACCTTTGTAACCCATCTGGAATTGTGCTTCGTTTATTTTTACCCAAGTGTTACCTTGCTTCTCGTTTCTGTTATACGGTACTATGTATGCCATTCCAAGACTTGGTTCAATCGGTAGTTTTAAAGTCGCCGCTTTCATGGCAGCGGTCATGATGCTTTCATTGGTAGCCTTAGCTAGTAGGTTATTGTTCGTTACGATACTAAGCAAACTGGCCACGAATTGCTGGCCATTACCGTCTAGCACTTCAGAAAATTTCTGTTTTACTGCTGGTGAGTTAAAAAAATGTTTATGTGTTAGTTCGTTTGTCATTTTATCTTTCTCCTTAAATCTTCATTGTCAATCTGCGTTTAGCATTTTGCTTCAGATTGTCCAAACCGTTTCTATAATCATCAATAAGCCCTAAATTGCTATCGATAAATCGCTCGACTACTCTGTTCAGCAAGTCTTGCGACGTAGAACCTTCGAGTTCAGCTAAAACTCCAATCAATTCTTTTTGTTTCGGAGACATTTCAATTCTGATATAACTTTTCCCTTTGTTTGAAGGTATATTTGTCATTTTCTTCTCCTTTTTCTTTTAGCAATTAAACATTGTCCCACAGTATCCAGCTTCTTCTAATGCTAATCGGTTCAAATAGTGTGACATATCGC
>CAUTTK010000035.1:0-14284 GCA_963541475.1 uncultured Streptococcus sp.
ATGAAGACCAAAATCATTTAAGATTTCAGTTCTTAAACCCTGTACCTACTGACCGTGATATTGGCGACATCCGTGTAAGTATCATCTCATATTTGACAGATGAAGCATGGCCAACAGCATTGCCATGATAGAAAGGAAAAACACATGATTAATTGGAAATTAAGGATAAAAAATAAATTCTTTTGGCTGACTGCAATTCCAGCCTTCTTGCTTGTCTTACAAGCTGGTGCAGCAGTCTTCGGATATCATCTTGATTTAGGTGATATCGGCAACAAGCTGATTCTGCTTGTCAATGCGGTATTCGTGTTCTTGACTGCTATCGGTTTGGTCAACGACCCAACAACAAGCGGTATTACAGACAGCACACGAGCACTAGAATACAAGAAACCAAGTGAGGAGTAGGTATGGATATCGATACAAGTAGACTACGCACAGACTTGCCTCAAGTCGGAGTACAACCTTATCGACAAGTACACGCCCACTCAACAGGCAACCGCAACTCAACCGCTCAAAATGAAGCAGACTATCACTACAGAAAGGATCCTGAACTTGGGTTCTTTTCTCATGTCGTTGGTAACGGTCGCGTCATGCAAGTAGGGCCTGTAAATAACGGCTCGTGGGATGTTGGTGGAGGTTGGAATGCTGAGACTTATGCAGCAGTTGAATTGATTGAAAGTCATTCAACTGAAGAAGAGTTCATGACAGACTATCGCCTTTATATCGAATTGCTACGAAACCTAGCAGATGAAGCAGGATTGCCGAAAACGCTTGATACAGACGATCTAGCAGGTATCAAAACGCATGAATACTGTACGAATAACCAACCTGACAACCGTTCAGACCACGTTGACCCTTATCCTTATCTTGCAAGTTGGGGCATTAGCCGTGAACAGTTTAAGCAGGACATTGAAAATGGCTTGAGCGTTGAAGCAGGATGGCAAAAGAATGGCACGGGCTACTGGTACGTTAAAGAAGACGGCTCTTATCCTAAAGATAAGTTTGAAAAAGTCAATGATACTTGGTACTACTTCGACGGGTCAGGCTACATGCTTGCAGACCGCTGGAAGAAGCACTCTGACGGCAACTGGTACTACTTTGACCAATCAGGCGAAATGGCCACAGGTTGGAAGAAGATTGCTGAGAAGTGGTACTACTTTGACGTAGAAGGTGCCATGAAGACAGGCTGGGTTAAGTACAAGGACACATGGTACTACCTAGACGGTAAAGAAGGCACTATGGTATCAAATGCCTTTGTCCAGTCAGCAGACGGAACAGGCTGGTACTACATTAAACCAGACGGAACAATGGCAGATAAACCAGAGTTCACAGTAGAGCCAGAAGGCTTGCTTACAGTTATAAATAGAAAGGAAACTTTCTAAAATGTTCTTTCACCGCAGGCTTAGGCTTGCGGTTTTTTTGTTTGGTCTGAATCAAGAAATCATCTAACCAACCGACATCAATGTCGGTAGCAAAATAAATTGTTCGCCTGAAAAATTGACTTGTTGACATCAACAAAAGCTTTATAAAGCGCTTGGTTGCCAATTTTGTTGACGTTAACAAAATTAGAGCTTGTATTTCTATTTTGCAAAAACACGCATTTTGAACGATTAGAAACCAAAATCTCAATCCTATTGTTCAAAAAAACGAGGGGCAAAAAAGGGGCATAAGGTGTAAACTTTTGTATTTTTACGGTAAAAAATATATGTAGTTTACAACGCACAAACGCTTATTTTAAGCCTCTTTTGACCCATGTATTTTTATTTATATAGTGCATCTCAGTTACTCTTAAATAAGAGGCATATACCAATTAGAATTCGGAATACTATAGTATCAGCCTTTTAGAATCGTGAACACATTTTAGAAACTGATAAATTAATTTAGTTTCCTACCAAAAACCCTACCAAAAATTAATTTGGCAGGGTTTTTCTTTTTAATAAAATTATTTTGGAGAACAGTTGAATATTGTTATCCTTTTTTTATTTTCTGGAGGGAAAATGTCAAAAGAATTACAACCATCACGCTATATTGTCATACTCTTCGAAAATCTCTTCAAACCACGTCAGCGTCGCCTTACCGTACTCAAGTACAGCCTGCGGCTAGCTTCCTAGTTTGCTCTTTGATTTTCAGTGAGTATCATTTCATACTATACTAAAATCAAAAACCATCTTATAATAGTAGTTATGAAACTTACAAACGAAGAAATACAGAAAATTGAAAAACTCCTGAGAGATTCATCGTACGCCAAATATTATAAACGTCTACAGATTATTTATTTTCGCTCAAAAGGAAAGAGTTATAAGGAAATCATGGATCTGCTAGATTGCAATAAAACAACTGTTTGGAGGAATTTGAAAAAATATAAGGAGTTTGGTTTAGAGGCTCTTCTTCAAGAGACCCGTGGTGGATGTCATCGAGAATATCTGACTTACGAAGAAGAACAAGCATTTCTAAAACGTCATATAGAAGATGCTCAGGCTGGGGAATTTGTAACTGTCAATCACTTATTTGAAGCCTATCAAAAAGAGATGAGTCGCACTTCCACACGTGATGGTTTCTATTATCTCCTGAAACGCCATGGTTGGCGAACGGTCACTCCTAGACCTGAACATCCCAAGAAGGCAGATGCTCAGACAATTGAGACGTCTAAAAATAAAATCTACATTCGAGACCTTAAGTAAGCGCTTTAAAGAGAAGGGGACTTATAACAAAGTACGTTTGATGTACCAAGATGAAGCTGGTTTCGGAAGAATTAGATAAGATGAGTTCTTGTTGGGCTCCTCAAGGAATCCGACCTAGCATTCCTAGTCATTATATACGAGAATATCGCTATTGTTATGGGGCAGCAGATGCTCAGACAGGAGATTCCTTTTTCCTCATTGCCGGAGGATGCAATACGGAGTGGACGAATGAATTTCTACGGCAGGTCTCACAAGCTTATCCAGATGACTATATTTTACTTGTAATGGATAATGCTATATGGCATAAATCAAGTACCTTAGAGATTCCAAGTAATGTTGAGTTAGCTTTTATTCCACCTTATACACCAGAAATGAACCCTATTGAACAAGTCTGGAAAGAAATTCGAAAACGAGGTTTTAAAAATAAGGCTTTCCCAACATTGGAAGCTGTCATTGATAAGCTTCAAGAAGTTATTCAAGGATTGGAAAAAAATGTTTTAAAGTCCACTGTCAGCAGACAGTGGAAAAGGTTGCTTTTTGAATATAATTGAGTATTAACTGATTTGTGTTACAATCTTTATACATTGTCATGGCTTTCTAATTGTTTTGTTGTTATTTTAATTATAAACACTGACATAATAAAACGAGCATCTCTAACTACGAAAATGCTCGTTTTTTTGATAGTTAGAAGTGGGTTTTTGCCCAGCTTCTTTTTTCATGAAAAGGGGAGTAGAGCAAAAGATGGAAAGAAATAAGAGATTATGGTATAATGAAACGATATAAAAAAGGAGTATTTATGGACATTTCAGAAATTCGTCAGAAAATTGACGCAAATCGTGAAAAATTAGCTTCTTTCAGGGGGTCTCTTTGACCTCGAAGGTTTAGAGGAAGAGATTGCCATCTTGGAAAACAAGATGACAGAACCTGATTTTTGGAACGATAATATCGCGGCCCAAAAAACGTCGCAAGAATTAAATGAATTAAAAAACACCTACAATACCTTCCATAAGATGGAAGAGTTGCAGGATGAAGTTGAAATTTTATTAGACTTTTTGGCTGAAGACGAGTCGGTTCATGGGGAACTAGTCGAACAGTTATCAGAACTTGACAAGATGATGACCAGCTACGAGATGACGCTTCTCTTATCAGAACCTTATGACCATAATAATGCCATCTTGGAAATCCATCCAGGATCTGGTGGTACAGAGGCGCAGGATTGGGGTGATATGTTGCTGCGTATGTATACTCGTTATGGTAATGCCAAAGGCTTTAAAGTGGAAGTATTGGATTATCAAGCTGGTGATGAGGCGGGTATCAAGTCAGTAACTTTATCATTTGAAGGGCCTAATGCTTATGGCCTTCTCAAGTCGGAAATGGGTGTGCACCGTCTGGTGCGAATCTCGCCATTTGATTCTGCCAAACGTCGCCATACCTCTTTCACATCTGTAGAAGTAATGCCTGAGTTGGATGATACCATTGAAGTGGAAATCCGTGAAGATGATATTAAGATGGATACCTTCCGTTCAGGTGGTGCTGGTGGGCAAAACGTCAATAAGGTTTCAACAGGAGTGCGTTTGACACACATTCCTACGGGAACTGTCGTACAATCAACGGTCGATCGTACCCAATATGGAAATAGAGATCGTGCCATGAAGATGTTGCAGGCTAAGCTCTATCAAATGGAGCAAGAAAAGAAAGCTGCGGAAGTTGATTCCCTCAAGGGTGAGAAAAAGGAAATCACATGGGGAAGTCAAATCCGTTCTTATGTTTTCACACCATATACTATGGTAAAAGATCACCGAACTAGCTTTGAAGTTGCACAAGTAGATAAGGTTATGGATGGGGACCTAGATGGTTTTATCGATGCCTATCTCAAGTGGCGAATTAGCTAAGATAGAAAGGAACTCACATGTCAATTATTGAAATGAGAGATGTCGTCAAAAAATACGACAACGGAACGACTGCTCTACGTGGTGTTTCGGTCAGTGTTCAACCAGGGGAATTTGCTTACATCGTAGGACCTTCAGGAGCAGGGAAGTCAACCTTTATTCGTTCTCTATATCGTGAAGTAAAAATCGATAAAGGAAGTCTATCAGTTGCTGGTTTTAATCTGGTTAAGATTAAGAAGAAAGATGTCCCTCTTCTACGTCGTAGTGTTGGGGTTGTTTTTCAGGATTATAAACTCTTGCCAAAGAAAACTGTCTATGAAAATATTGCTTATGCTATGGAAGTAATCGGGGAAAATCGCCGTAATATCAAAAAACGTGTGATGGAAGTTTTGGACTTGGTTGGATTGAAGCATAAGGTTCGTTCTTTCCCAAATGAGCTCTCAGGTGGAGAACAACAGCGTATTGCGATTGCGCGTGCTATTGTAAACAATCCCAAAGTATTAATTGCGGACGAACCAACAGGAAACTTGGACCCAGATAATTCATGGGAAATCATGAATCTCTTGGAACGGATTAACCTACAAGGGACAACTATTTTGATGGCGACTCATAATAGCCAGATTGTAAATACCTTGCGCCACCGTGTCATTGCCATTGAAAATGGCCGTGTTGTTCGTGATGAATCAAAAGGAGAGTACGGATACGATGATTAGTAGATTTTTTCGTCATTTATTTGAATCGCTAAAAAGTTTGAAACGAAATGGCTGGATGACAGTGGCTGCTGTCAGTTCAGTTATGATTACTTTGACCTTGGTTGCAATATTTGCCTCTGTTATTTTCAATACAGCGAAACTAGCTACAGATATTGAAAATAATGTCCGAGTAATGGTATACATTCGTAAGGATGTAGCCGATAATAGTGAAACTATTGAAAAAGAAGGTCAAACTGTTACAAATAATGACTACCACAAGGTATATAATTCCTTGAAGGGTATGTCTACAGTTAAGAGTGTTACTTTTTCAAGTAAAGAAGAACAATATGAAAAATTAACTGAGACAATGGGAGACAACTGGAAAATCTTTGAAGGTGATGCTAATCCTCTCTATGATGCATATATAGTAGATACTAACACACCAAGTGATGTAAAAACAGTAGCGGAAGAGGCTAAGAAAATTGAAGGTGTATCAGAAGTTCAAGATGGTGGTGCCAATACAGAACGTTTGTTTAAGTTAGCCTCATTTATTCGTGTCTGGGGATTAGTGATTGCAGGCCTCTTGATTTTCATAGCAGTTTTCTTGATTTCTAATACCATTCGTATTACAATTATTTCCCGCAGTCGAGAAATTCAAATTATGCGCTTGGTTGGTGCTAAGAATAGCTATATCCGAGGACCATTCCTACTTGAGGGTGCTTTCATCGGATTATTTGGCGCAACCCTTCCATCAGTTTTAGTACTAGTTGTTTATCAAATGGTTTACCAATCGGTTAATAAGTCATTAGTAGGTCAAAACCTTTCTATGATTTCACCAGAAGTATTCAGTCCACTGATGATTGCCTTATTGTTTGTCATTGGAATTTTTATTGGTTCAATTGGATCAGGAATTTCAATGCGACGTTTCTTAAAGGTTTGATAGCACATTTTAGGGTGTTATAATAATACAAATATAAAAAAGGAAGTATAAAAACTTTCTTTTTTCTTAATTTTTTTAATAAAAGCCTTTACAAAAAAATTTAAAGTGGTATAATGAATACATAGCTAAGTGCAAACGTTTTCGTAAAACGTTTGCCTAAATAAAAATAAAGGAGATTTGAATGATGAAAGATACATTCAAAAATGTCTTGTCTTTCGAGTTTTGGCAAAAATTCGGTAAGGCTTTGATGGTGGTTATCGCTGTTATGCCGGCTGCTGGTTTGATGATTTCAATCGGTAAGTCACTTGTGATGATTAACCCAACTTTTGCACCACTTGTCATCACAGGTGGAATTCTTGAACAAATCGGTTGGGGAGTTATCGTTAACCTTCATATCTTGTTCGCCCTCGCTATTGGAGGAAGCTGGGCTAAGGAACGTGCTGGTGGTGCGTTCGCCGCTGGTCTTGCCTTCATCTTGATTAACCGTATCACTGGTACAATCTTTGGTGTATCAGGCGATATGTTGAAAAATCCAGATGCTATGGTAACAACTATCTTTGGTGGTTCAATCAAAGTTGCTGATTACTTTATCAGTGTTCTTGAAGCCCCAGCACTTAACATGGGTGTATTCGTAGGGATTATTTCTGGTTTTATTGGAGCAACTGCTTACAATAAATACTATAACTTCCGTAAGCTTCCTGATGCACTTTCATTCTTTAACGGAAAACGTTTTGTACCATTTGTAGTTATTCTTCGTTCAATAATTGCTGCAATTGTACTTTCAGCTTTCTGGCCACTTGTGCAAACTGGTATCAATAGCTTTGGTATCTGGATTGCTAACTCACAAGAAACTGCTCCAATCCTTGCACCATTCTTGTATGGTACATTGGAACGTTTGCTCTTGCCATTTGGTCTTCACCACATGTTGACTATCCCAATGAACTACACAGCTCTTGGTGGTACTTATGATGTCTTAACTGGTGCAGCTAAAGGTAGTCAAGTATTTGGTCAAGATCCACTTTGGCTTGCATGGGTAACAGACCTTGTAAACCTTAAAGGTACTGATGCTACTCAATACCAACACTTGTTAGATACTGTTCACCCAGCTCGTTTCAAAGTTGGACAAATGATCGGTTCATTCGGTATCTTGATGGGTGTGATCGTGGCTATCTACCGTAATGTCGATGCTGATAAGAAACATCAATATAAAGGTATGATGATTGCGACAGCTCTCGCAACATTCTTGACAGGGGTTACTGAACCAATCGAATACATGTTCATGTTTGTAGCAACACCTATGTACCTTGTTTACTCACTTGTTCAAGGTGCTGCCTTCGCTATGGCTGACGTCGTGAACCTACGTATGCACTCATTTGGTTCAATCGAGTTCTTGACTCGTACACCTATTGCAATCAGTGCTGGTATCGGTATGGATATCGTTAACTTCGTTTGGGTAACTGTTCTCTTTGCTGTAATCATGTACTTTATCGCAAACTTCATGATTCAAAAATTCAACTACGCAACTCCAGGACGTAACGGAAACTACGAAACTGCTGAAGGTTCAGAAGAAGCTAGCAGCGAAGTGAAAGTTGCAGCAGGTTCTCAAGCTGTAAACATTATCAACCTTCTTGGTGGACGTGCAAACATCGTTGATGTTGACGCATGTATGACTCGTCTTCGTGTAACTGTAAAAGATGCAGATAAAGTAGGAAATGCAGAGCAATGGAAAGCAGAAGGAGCTATGGGTCTTGTCATGAAAGGACAAGGAGTTCAAGCTATCTACGGTCCAAAAGCAGACGTATTGAAATCTGATATCCAAGATATCCTTGATTCAGGTGAAATCATTCCTGAAACTCTTCCAAGTCAAATGACTGAAGCGCAACAAAACACTGTTCAATTCAAAGGTCTTACTGAGGAAGTTTACTCAGTAGCAGACGGTCAAGTTGTTGCCTTGGAACAAGTAAAAGATCCAGTATTTGCTCAAAAAATGATGGGTGACGGATTTGCTGTAGAACCTGCAAATGGAAACATTGTATCTCCAGTTTCAGGTAC
Source organism: uncultured Streptococcus sp. (assembly GCA_963541475.1). Lineage (GTDB taxonomy): Bacteria > Bacillota > Bacilli > Lactobacillales > Streptococcaceae > Streptococcus. Next base: position 8,252 of record CAUTTK010000035.1, read on the forward strand.
TGTATCAAGCATTTTCCCTACAAAACATGCTCTTGGTCTTGTGACTGAAGCAGGTCTTGAAGTACTTGTTCACATTGGTTTGGACACAGTAAGTCTTGAAGGAAAACCATTTACTGTTCATGTAGCTGAAGGACAAAAAGTTGCAGCAGGTGACCTTCTTGTCACAGCTGACTTGGATGCTATCCGTGCAGCAGGTCGTGAAACTTCAACAGTGGTTGTCTTCACAAATGCTGAAGCTATTAAATCAGTTAAATTAGAACAAACAGGTTCTCTTGCAGCTAAAACAGCAGTTGCTAAAGTAGAATTGTAATATACTTGAGGTTGGAAGCTGTTTTCCAACCTCTTGTTTTAGGAGAAAAACATGAAATTTTTAACACTCAATACTCACAGCTGGATGGAAAAAGAAACTGAGGAAAAATTCCAGATCTTGCTTGAGGATATTCTTGAAAAGGACTATGATTTGATTTGTTTTCAAGAAATCAATCAGGAGATCACTTCGCTAGAGGTGGAGGTGAATGACCTTTATCAAGCTTTGCCAGCAGCAGAGCCTATTCACCAAGACCACTATGTTAGACTTTTGGTTGAGAAGTTGTCAGAGCAAGGAAAAAATTACTACTGGACTTGGGCCTATAACCATATCGGATATGACCGCTACCATGAAGGTGTGGCTATCTTGTCTAAAACACCTATTGAAGCCAGAGAAATTTTGGTTTCAGATGTGGATGATCCAACAGACTATCATACTCGCCGTGTTGCCCTGGTTGAAACTGTAGTCGATGGTAAGGAGCTTGCAGTTGCCAGTGTTCACCTTTCTTGGTGGGATAAAGGTTTCCAAGAAGAATGGGCACGATTTGAGGCTGTCTTGAAAGAATTGAACAAGCCACTTTTACTAGCTGGAGATTTTAACAATCCAGCAGGTCAGGAAGGCTACCAAGCTATTTTAGCTAGCCCATTAGGCTTACAAGACGCATTTGAAGTTGCTCAAGAGAAAAGTGGTAGCTATACTGTTCCACCAGAAATTGATGGCTGGAAAGGGAACACAGAACCCCTTCGAATCGACTATGTTTTTACTACCAAAGAGTTAGAGGTGGAAAATTTACATGTCGTATTTGATGGCAACAATAGTCCACAAGTTAGTGATCACTATGGCTTGAATGTTACTTTAAACTGGAAATAATGACTGATACTCTTCGAAAATCAAATTCAAACTACGTCAACGTCGCCTTGCCGTATAGATGTTACTGACTTCGTCAGTTCTATCTGCAACCTCAAAACAGTGTTTTGAGCAACCTGCGGCTATTTTCCTAGTTTGCTCTTTGATTTTCATTGAGTATGAAAAGAGGTTGGAATCATGAAATTCCAGCCTTTTTCTGATTAGAGAAGTTACGAGAGAAGTTACTGGAAATAGCCTAAATAAGTGAGACTACTGCAATGGAATAAAATATGGTATAATTGATAAGATAGATAGAATCGAGGATATTATGTCATTTACGAAATTTCAATTTAAAAACTATATTAGAGAAGCCTTGGAGGAGTTAAAATTTACAACTCCTACAGAGGTACAAGATAAGTTGATTCCTATTGTTTTGGCAGGTCGTGACCTAGTCGGTGAATCAAAAACAGGTTCGGGTAAGACACACACTTTCCTATTGCCGATTTTCCAGCAATTAGATGAAACCAGCGATAGTGTTCAAGCAGTCATTACTGCACCGAGCCGTGAATTAGCTACTCAAATTTACCAAGCAGCCCGTCAGATTGCAGCCCACTCAGATGTCGAAGTTCGTGTGGTTAATTATGTGGGTGGTACGGATAAGGCTCGCCAAATTGAGAAATTGGCAAGTAATCAGCCTCATATTGTTATCGGAACGCCAGGTCGCATCTACGACTTGGTTAAATCTGGTGACCTGGCTATTCACAAGGCTAAGACCTTTGTTGTCGATGAGGCAGACATGACCTTGGATATGGGATTCTTAGAAACGGTTGATAAGATTGCTGGAAGCCTTCCAAAAGACCTGCAATTCATGGTCTTCTCAGCGACTATTCCACAAAAGTTGCAACCATTCTTGAAAAAATACTTGTCAAATCCTGTTATGGAGAAAATCAAGACCAAAACGGTCATTTCTGATACCATTGATAATTGGTTGATTTCGACCAAGGGCCGAGATAAGAATGCTCAAATTTACCAGTTGACTCAGTTGATGCAACCTTATTTAGCAATGATTTTTGTTAACACTAAAACGCGTGCTGATGAATTGCACTCATATCTGACTGCTCAAGGCTTGAAGGTGGCAAAAATCCATGGGGATATTGCCCCTCGTGAACGCAAGCGAATCATGAATCAGGTAAAAAATCTGGATTTTGAGTATATTGTCGCAACAGATTTGGCAGCGCGTGGAATTGACATTGAAGGTGTCAGTCATGTCATCAATGATGCCATTCCGCAAGATTTATCTTTCTTTGTGCACCGTGTTGGTCGAACTGGGCGCAATGGCCTACCAGGTACAGCTATTACCCTTTATCAGCCAAGTGATGACTCGGATATCCGTGAGTTGGAGAAATTGGGAATCAAGTTTACTCCTAAGATGGTCAAAGACGGGGAATTTCAAGATACCTATGACCGTGATCGTCGTGCTAATCGTGAGAAGAAGCAAGATAAGCTTGATATCGAAATGATTGGTTTGGTTAAAAAGAAAAAGAAAAAAGTCAAACCAGGTTATAAGAAAAAAATTCAATGGGCGGTTGATGAAAAACGTCGTAAAACCAAGCGTGCTGAAAATCGCGCTCGTGGTCGTGCAGAGCGTAAAGCAAAACGCCAAACATTTTAAGGTAATTGTTGGAGTGCTGAGCTCCAACCTTTTTATTTATGAAAGCGAAATATCTATATTGAAACATCACATTAAAGACTGCAAATTGCGTTAAAAAATGATATAATGATGAAGTTATATAGTCCCGATAAGATGGTAGGCATTTATCACTAAGAATTTTCCTATCAGTACTTTGTAACTCTATAACACTATTTTTAAGGGGGGACATTTTTATGTCAGAACGTAAATTATTCACGTCTGAATCTGTATCTGAGGGGCATCCAGATAAGATTGCAGACCAAATTTCAGATGCGATTTTGGATGCTATTTTAGCTAAGGATCCAGAGGCGCACGTTGCTGCTGAGACAGCTGTATATACTGGTTCAGTCCACGTTTTTGGTGAAATTTCTACAAATGCCTATGTGGATATTAACCGTGTAGTTCGTGATACCATTGCAGAGATTGGTTACACCAATACAGAGTATGGTTTTTCTGCTGAGACGGTGGGAGTCCATCCGTCACTTGTTGAGCAGTCACCAGACATTGCCCAAGGTGTTAACGAAGCCTTGGAGGTTCGTGGAAATGCAGACCAAGATCCACTGGACTTGATTGGAGCTGGAGACCAAGGTCTCATGTTTGGATTTGCGGTGGATGAAACTGAAGAGCTCATGCCATTGCCAATCTCACTCAGTCATAAATTGATTCGTCGTCTGGCAGAACTTCGTAAATCTGGTGAAATCAGTTATCTTCGTCCAGATGCTAAATCACAAGTTACAGTTGAGTATGATGAAAATGACCGTCCAGTACGCGTGGATACAGTCGTTATTTCAACTCAGCACGACCCAGAAGTTAGTAATGAACAAATTCATCAAGATGTGATTAACAAGGTTATCAAAGAGGTGATTCCAGCCTCTTACTTGGATGAACAAACAAAATTCTTCATCAATCCAACTGGTCGCTTTGTAATCGGTGGACCTCAAGGAGACTCAGGTTTGACTGGTCGTAAGATTATCGTGGATACCTATGGTGGCTACTCTCGTCACGGTGGTGGTGCCTTCTCTGGTAAAGATGCGACTAAGGTGGACCGTTCTGCCTCATATGCAGCTCGTTATATTGCCAAGAATATTGTTGCAGCGGGTCTGGCTAAGAAGGTGGAAGTACAATTGGCTTACGCTATCGGTGTTGCCCAGCCTGTTTCTGTCCGTATCGATACCTTTGGTACAGGAACAGTAGCTGAAAGTAAGCTTGAAAAAGCAGCTCGTCAAATCTTTGACCTTCGCCCTGCAGGAATTATCCAAATGCTGGACCTCAAGCGCCCAATTTACCGTCAAACAGCGGCTTATGGACACATGGGACGTACAGATATTGATCTTCCATGGGAACGTTTGGACAAGGTAGATGCTTTAAAAGAAGCAGTCAAATAAAATCTTAAGAGGGGAACTTCCTCTCTTTTTAATATACTGTTTCCTCTAAAATCATTGAAATTATAGCCTGAATTTGATATGATGGTCTTATGGATAAAAGTAGAGCAAATCGTGTTGAGCACGATAAAAAGAGAATCGGTTTAATAGCCCTAGTAGCTATCTTTTCAGTAAGTATTTGTGTCCTTGGTTCAATAATTGGATACAAAATATATACAAAACAAAGTTTTGAACAAAAGATTGAATCGCTCAAAAAAGAGAAAGATGATCAATTGAGTGAGGGAAATCAGAAGGATCATTTTCGTAAAGGACAAGCCGAAGTAATTGCCTATTATCCTCTCCAAGGGGAACAAGTGATTTCGTCTATAAAGGGAATCATGACACAGGATATTAAAGACAATCTAGAGGATAAGGAAAATCTGGTTTTTTATTATACGGAGAAACAGGATTCGACTTTAAAAGGGATTGTCAACCGAAGTGTGATGAAACAAATCTATGATTTAACATCGTCAAAAGTTGAAGAGACGGAAAAAACTAGTCTAGCGAAAGTACATTTGACAGAAGATGGTAAGCCTTTTACTCTTGATCAATTATTTTCAGATGCTAGTAAAGCTAAAGAAAAGCTGACAAAAGAACTGACTTCTTTCTTACAGGATAAGAAATTAGAACAAGACAAGATTGATCAGATAGTTAAAGGTTTGTCTGCCCAAGACCTGTCTGCATGGAATTTTGATTATAAGGATAGTCAGATTATCCTTTATCCAAGTCAGGCAGTTGAAAATCTGGATGAGATTGCCTTGCCAGTATCTAGTTTCTTTGAGCTTATTCAGTCCTCATATTTGCTAGATAAGGATGCGGAACTTTATAAAGCTTATTTTGAGAAGAAAAATCGTAAAGTAGTAGCCTTGACTTTTGATGATGGACCAAATCCTGCAACAACAAATCAAGCATTAGATACTCTTTCTAAGTATGGAATTAAGGCTACTTTCTTTGTTTTAGGTAAAAATGTCTCTGGAAATGAAGAGATTTTGAAACGTATGAAATCGGATGGCCATGTCATTGGAAACCATAGTTGGAGCCATCCAGTTCTTTCAAAACTTTCGCTTGATGAAGCCAAAAAACAAATAACTGATACTGAGGATGCGTTAACTAAAGTGCTGGGTTCTAGTTCAAAACTCATGCGTCCGCCTTATGGAGCCATTACAGATGACATTCGCAATAGCCTTGATTTGAGCTTTATTATGTGGGATGTGGATAGTCTGGACTGGAAGAGTAAAAATGAAGCAGCTATTTTGACAGAAATTCAGCGTCAAGTCAAGAATGGTTCTATTATTCTCATGCATGATATCCATGCTGAGACGGTACATGCTTTACCGAAGGTTATTGACTATTTGAAAGGGCAAGGTTATGACTTTGTAACAGTTCCAGAAATGCTTAATTCACGATTAAAATCACACGAATTATTCTATGACCGTAATCAGTAAGAAGGTTGCTGAAAGACCAATTCAATAGTAAGTAATTTTTCAATAAAGAAATTTAGTCTTGTATCACTCAAGGCTAATTTTTTTATGTTTATACTCTTCGAAAATCTCTTCAAACCACTTCAGCGTCGCCTTACCTTACTCAAGTACAGCTTACGGCTAGCTTCCTAGTTTGCTTTTTGATTTTCATTGAGTATTAAATCGTATGATATGATTAACATTACAATTTTGTTACAAAATATTTTTTTGATAGAATTTTCAGATAATTTAGGATATAATACTTTTAATTTAAATAAAAAGGAGTGATTTTATGGGAGATTGCAAAGA
>CAUTTK010000036.1:0-14202 GCA_963541475.1 uncultured Streptococcus sp.
GAAGAATACGTCAACATCAATGGTGTTCCTCTCAAATTGATTGATACAGCTGGTATCCGTGAAACGGATGACATCGTGGAACAAATAGGTGTTGAGCGTTCGAAAAAAGCCCTCAAGGAAGCTGACTTGGTTCTACTGGTGCTAAATGCCAGTGAACCACTAACCGCCCAAGACCGCCAACTCCTAGAAATCAGTCAGGAGACTAATCGCATTATTCTTCTTAACAAAACTGACCTGCCTGAAGCGATTGAAACTTCAGAACTACCTGAAGACGTCATCCGTATTTCCGTCCTTAAAAACCAAAACATCGATAAGATTGAAGAGCGCATTAACAACCTCTTCTTTGAAAATGCTGGTTTGATTGAGCAAGACGCTACTTACTTGTCTAACGCACGTCACATTTCCCTAATTGAGAAGGCCGTTGAAAGCCTACAAGCTGTTAATGAAGGTCTTGAACTAGGTATGCCAGTTGATTTACTTCAAGTGGATTTAACTCGTACTTGGGAAATCCTCGGTGAAATCACTGGAGATGCTGCTCCTGATGAACTCATAACCCAGCTCTTTAGCCAATTCTGTTTAGGAAAATAAGTAAAATCCATGATCGTTCTTGCGGTCATGGATTTTACTGTCTTTATTAGTAATCTGGTCTTAAGACACCTGTTACAGTTGCCTTAGTCGCTTCGTAGTCACCATCTACGACAACCTTGATAATGCGTTTGGCATCTTCTTCTGGTGCTGGAACAAGAGGTAGACGAGTCGGTCCAGCTTCAAATCCCATATAGTTGAGAACAGCCTTAACTGGAGCAGGACTTGGATATGAGAAGAGGGCATTAACCTTAGGAATGAATTTACGTTGAATAGCTGCAGCTTTCTTCATATCACTTTCTGCAATGGCAGTAAACATCTCGTGCATTTCATCCCCATTTGTATGGGATGCAACAGAAATAACCCCATCCGCACCAAGGTTCATGGCATGGAAAGCATCTCCATCCTCACCTGTATAAATCAAGAACTCCTCTGGCTTGTGCTCAATCAAGTAAGCCATATTGGCCAAGCTGGTACACTCTTTGACACCAATGATATTTGGATGGTCAGCCAAACGAAGCATGGTTTCTGGAGTCAACTCGACAACTACACGCCCTGGAATGTTATAGATAATAATTGGTAGGTCAGAAGCATCTGCAATGGCCTTAAAGTGCTGGTACATTCCTTCTTGCGAAGGTTTGTTATAGTAAGGTACGATAGCAAGCCCAGCTGCGAAACCACCAAATTCTGCTACTTCTTTGACAAACTCAATAGAGTCACGTGTATCATTGGTACCCACACCCGCAATCAAAGGAACACGTCCATTGACAATCTTTTGTACAGCCGCAAAGAGTTCCAACTCTTCATCGTGGGTCAAGGTTGGACTCTCAGCAGTGGTCCCTGCGAGAAGAATTCCGTCTGTATGATGCACCAACAAATGCTCAATCAAGGCTGGAATGGCATCAAAGTTAATGGAACCATCCTCATGGAAGGGGGTAATGAAGGCCGTGATGATTTTACACTCTTTTAACTCTTGATAAGACATGAAAACACCTCTCTATTTCAAAGAAGGAGTTCATCTGAACTCCTAAACGATATGACTATTTTAATTCAAATTTCAATTCAGCTGTTGGACGAACCAATCCACGTTCGTGCAAAGTTTCTGCAATCTGAACTGAGTTCCAAGCAGCACCTTTGAGAAGGTTATCTGAAACAACCCACATGTGAATTCCTTTTTCAGCATCCAGGTCTTTACGGATACGACCAACAAAGGTATCACGCGAACCCACTGCATTGATGGCTTGCGGATAGATTTGATGAGCTACATCATCTTCGAGAACAGCACCCGGGAAGGCTGCGATAGCTGCTTTGACTTCTTCGATTGGAGCCACTTCTTTTGTTTCGATGTAAACAGACTCAGAGTGAGCTGACAAGACTGGAATACGCACACATGTTGCAGATACTGCAATGTTATCATCTTCCATAATTTTCTTAGTTTCCTTAGTCATCTTCATCTCTTCGTAAGTGTAATCATTGTCAGTGAAGATATCGATTTGTGGAAGAGCATTGAAGGCGATAGGATAATGTTTCTTGTCCCCACCTGAAGGCAAGATTTCCGCATGTAAATCACGTGGTTTCACTCCATCATTCAAGACTTCACGAAGTTCACGTTGTGTCTCAAGAATTGCTCCCATACCAGCACCTGAAACTGCTTGGTAAGTTGAAACGATGATACGGTCCAAGCCCCATTTTTGACGAACTGGCTCAAGAGCCACCATCATTTGGATTGTTGAACAGTTAGGGCAGGCAATGATACCGTTGTGGGCATCAAGTGCATGAGCATTTACCTCTGGAACAACCAAAGGAACATCTGGATTTTGACGGAAGTAAGATGTATTATCTACTACTACCGCTCCAGCTTTAACTGCGTATGGTGCATATTTAGCTGATGTAGAACCACCTGCTGAAAAGAGAGCAATATCAACTCCTTCAAAAGCTGTTTCAGTCGTTTCTTCAATCGTAATATCTTGATCTTTAAATTTCAAAGTCTTGCCTGCTGAACGTGCAGAAGCAAGTAAACAAATTTTATCGATTGGAAGTGTTGATTCTTCCAACATTTTTATCATCTGAGCTCCGACAGCACCTGTCGCGCCGACTACAGCAACTGTATATCCCATAAATAACCTCTTTCGGAATTTTCTAAAAATTTCTATAATAGATGTATTATACTACTTTTTCCATGAATTGCAAAGCTTTTTCATCATTTTTTGGAAAATAAAAATCCCCAGTCGCTAGACCAGGGACTAAGAGGCATCTTCATGTGATGAGCAGGTTCACACAACTCATCAAGGTCCGCTCCTGCGTTATGACCTCCTTATGCTCAATAGTAGCCCAAAGACTACCTATCGACTCATCGCATCTACTATTCTACTAAAGAGAATGACTTTTGTCAACAGACAAAACTCTTTATACTCTTCGAAAATCTCTTCAAACTTCGTCAGCGTCGCCTTACCGTATGTATGGTTACTGACTTCGTCAGTTTCATCTACAACCTCAAAAACATGTTTTGAGCTGACTTCGTGAGTTCTATCTGCAACCCCAAAGCAGTGCTTTGAGCAACCTGCGGCTAGCTTCCCAGTTTGCACTTTGAAAAATTTGGGGCAGACATAACAAAAACCCTTGTAAATCAAGGGCTTTTGTGTTTATTTAATGCTAATTGCCGGGATTGAACCGGCGACCTCATCCTTACCATGGATGCGCTCTGCCAACTGAGCTAAATCAGCTTACCTAAAAAGTATACTACAGATAGAAAATCTTGTCAAGTTTCTTTAGAAATTTTCCATAAGAAAAAGCCAGGTAAGAGTCACCCAGCTTGTCTAATTCTATTTACTTAAATCAATTCGACGACCAATTTTACCAATAATAATCGCTCCAATAATTAATGAGGCAAATTCACCAATTCCTGTTGTGAACCAAGTAAGGAAAAATGGTAATTGTGCTACGATATTCAGCTCTGCAGCAATGGTAAACATGGAAATTGAAAAGAGGATTGAGAAAAAGAAATGATCTTTTCGAATTAATCCGTTAAAGAGGTAATCCTTGCTGTATTTTGCAAAAAGCCAAACACCTAGACTGAGAAATACCAAGGTTGATCCACCACCAACAAAGACATCTAGCAGTCCGAAGCTAAAGAAATTAGCAATCATACAACCGATGGTAACTCCGATGATGTACTTAGGATTGTAAAAAGCCATAAAGTTCATCATTTCTGAAATACGAAACTGATAAGCACCATAGCTTATGGCATTTAGGGGCGGTGTGACAGTCAAAACGACATAGATAGCAGCAACGATTGCAATATCTGCTACGTCACGAATAGTTAATTTTTTCATCTTTTCTCCTTTGGCGGTTTCCCGCGTGTAATATGCTTGGTGAAAGAAGCTAAGCACCAAGGGTTGATTCAATCAACCTTACTAGTATAGCACAATAGCCTGCTTTATGCTATACTAAAAACATGAAAATTTGTATTCAAAAATTTCTTAACAATGAAATCTTAGCCTATCTCTTTTTTGGCCTTGCAACAACTCTAGTTTCGATTCTCTCACGACTAGTCATTTATCAATTAACCCATAAAGAACTCCTTGCTACTGGGCTAGCAAATAGTATCGGTATCCTCTTTGCCTTTATCACAAATGATACAATCGTATTTAAGCAAACAAGGAAGAATCGACTTATCCGTTTAGTGAAATTTTCTCTTGCTCGCCTTTCTACTTTTCTGTTAGATTTGCTCTTTACTTTTCTGTTTGTGACTCAGTTTCCTCACATCATAGGACAATTCGTAAATGAAAGTCTTGACAAAATCAATGCAATCGAAACAGTTCTTGCACAAATATCAATAATTATTCTTAATTATATTTTAAGCAAACTATATATTTTTAAAAAATAAATTTTTTGAGCATATATCTTGCAAGCTCTTCTCAATTAATATATAATTAAGAGCAAAAATTTTGGAAAGGAATTATGAAAATGTTAAAAGATCTTAAAGCATTTTTGCTTCGTGGTAATGTTGTTGACCTTGCTGTCGGTGTGATCATTGCCTCTGCTTTTGGTGCTATCGTTACTTCATTTGTTAATGATATCATCACTCCACTCCTATTGAACCCAGCCTTGAAAGCTGCTAAAGTACAAAACATCGCTGAGCTTGCATGGAATGGTGTTACATATGGTAAATTCTTGAGTGCTATTATCAACTTCCTTGTTGTAGGTACTGTTCTCTTCTTCGTTATTAAAGCTATGGAAAAAGCTCAAAGCCTTACTAAAAAAGAAGAAGTTGCTGAGGAAGCTCCAGCTGCTCCAACTGAATTGGAAGTACTTCAAGAAATCAAAGCGCTTCTTGAGAAAAAATAATCGTTTAAAAGGATCTAGCACAAAGCTAAATCCTTTTTCTTTACTCTTTCGGCAACTTACCTGCTTTCTCAAGCATTTTCTTGATAAGATAAGGCATCTTAACATTTTCACGACCTTTTTTCTCAATCAATTTTTTCACAAATTCCGGCATTTGTAAATCTTCAGATTCGGCCAAAATATTTTTAGTCTCATCTGAAGGAACTAACTCATCAAAGGTTTCTTCTTCTGGGAGAAATTCCTTAAATTCTTTGTCCTCATTAGCTCTGACGGTATTAACCAAGGCATCAATCAAACGAGAATCTGTATTTGGCATTGGTGGACGATGGTAGTTTACCCCAAATTCCTGACACAAGTCATAACATTCCACATCATTGTCAAACAAGACTTCAATATGCTCACTAATGAAGCTGATTGGAACAAAAATATAATGGTCTGGATGTTCTTTCTGTTCTCTGAGATACTCCAAAACATCTGGCTTAATCCATGGAATCCCGATATCACTTTCACTCTGCCAAGTGTTAGTATATTGCTCTGAACTCAAGCCCAGTTTTTCAGCGACTAACTTGCTATTTTCGAAAATTTGGTCGATATAGGGGTCACCAAAATCCAAGGCAAAAATAGGTACACTATGGGCTGAAAAGATGACTTTAAAGCTATCTTGCTTCACTTCATCTTTTAAAATCTTAGCAATTTCATCTGCCCAATAGTTTAAGAGAGCTTCTTCTTGATACCAGTCCTTAATGACCAAAAATTGAATTTGTTTGCTTTCTAAAAATTTCTCATAGCCCATGACAGAATAGAAAGAATAATGAGGCTCCAAAATCAAGCAAATACACTGCTCAATTCCGTCTGCTTCCATCTGACCAATCACATCTGGAATAAAGGGACTGGAAAACTTATTAGCAAAGTAGACACTGTATTCATTTCCCAATCTAGCTTCTACCAAGGCAACCTCTTCACGAGTAATTTTTTGCAGAGGGGTCCCTCCAATTAGCACATAATTGTCATAGAGGGTTTGAATCTCGTGATCTTGAGGTCTCACTCCACGACGAATATTTGTGAAAAAATCAGCCACACCTTCAAAGGTAATCTCTTCTGGCGAACCGAAGGTCATCATTAAAATTGCTTTTTTCATAACTACTTCCTTGTGATGTTTTTATCAATTTTATTTTATCATTAATTCATCGATAAGTAAACGCTAACATAGCAGATTGCCCTAACTTCTGTCTTTTGTTTTTCTCTTCTTTCTATGATACAATGGAAAAAATGAATTCAAAAGGAGTTTTTTATGACTTATCCAAATCTCTTGGACCGCTTCTTAACCTACGTTAAGGTCAACACGCGCTCTGATGAACACTCTACTACTACTCCAAGTACGCAGAGTCAGGTTGACTTCGCAACCAATGTTCTTATCCCTGAAATGAAACGTGTTGGATTACAAAATGTTTATTATCTACCAAATGGTTTTGCGATTGGGACCTTGCCAGCTAATGATACGTCTTTAACACGTAAGATTGGCTTCATCTCCCACATGGATACTGCTGATTTTAATGCCGAAGGAGTCAATCCACAGATAATTGAAAACTACGATGGTGGTGTGATTGAACTTGGAAATTCTGGTTTCAAACTCGATCCAGCTGACTTTAAAAGTCTAGAGAAATATCCAGGACAAACGCTCATCACAACCGATGGAACAACCTTGCTAGGTGCTGATGACAAGTCAGGGATTGCTGAAATTATGACTGCTATTGAATATCTGACTGCCCATCCTGAAATCAAACACTGTGAGATTCGTGTTGGTTTTGGTCCAGATGAAGAAATCGGTGTTGGTGCTAATAAATTTGATGCAGAAGATTTTGATGTGGATTTTGCCTACACTGTTGATGGAGGACCACTAGGGGAACTTCAGTACGAGACTTTCTCAGCAGCTGGTGCTGAATTGCATTTCCAAGGACGTAATGTCCACCCTGGTACTGCAAAGGGACAGATGGTAAATGCTCTGCAATTAGCAATTGATTTCCATAATCAACTCCCTGAAACTGACCGTCCTGAACTGACAGAGGGTTACCAAGGGTTCTACCATCTTATGGATGTGACAGGTAGTGTAGAGGAGGCGCGTGCTAGCTACATCATTCGTGATTTTGAAAAAGATGCCTTTGAAGCGCGTAAAGCAGCTATGCAGTCTATCGCTGATAAGATGAATCAAGAACTTGGTAGCGACCGTGTCACCTTAAACTTGACAGACCAGTACTACAATATGAAAGAAGTCATTGAAAAGGACATGACTCCAATTACCATTGCTAAGGCCGTTATGGAGGATTTAGGGATTAAACCTATTATTGAACCAATCCGTGGTGGAACAGATGGCTCTAAGATTTCCTTTATGGGAATCCCAACTCCCAATATCTTTGCTGGCGGCGAGAACATGCACGGACGTTTTGAATACGTCAGCCTTCAGACCATGGAACGTGCAGTTGATACCATCATTGGTATCGTAGCTTATAGAGACTAAAAAGACGAGGTAGCTCAGCTACTTCGCCTTTCTTTTTATTGAGCTGGTTTTTCTTGATTTCCAGTACTTGTTGTAGATTCTGTTGTTTCCTTTTCTGAAGTTGATTCAGCAGGTTTAGAATCTCTTGTGTTGCTTGGTTTGCTTGGTTTGCTTTCGTCGCTTGCAGTATCACTGTTAGATTCAGATGCTACTGGTGCTTCGGTTGCTGTACTTGCAATTGGTTGATTCTCTGCACTTGTGCTATCAGCATTCGATTCAGCTTTTGCTGCCGGAGTTGCTTCTTCACTTGCTCTTGATTTAGACTTGATTTCTTGAGTCAAGGCTACTATTGTTTTGGCTAATTCAAGTAAAGCTTCTTTATCATTATTTTTCACATCATCATCAAGCTGATCGAATAGTTTATCAACTTTATCAAATTCTTCATTTGAACCATTGTTATCTTCTAAATACTTATGTAATGAGTTGATATATCCATAGAGTTGTTTATGTAGATTAATTATTTGTGGATCTTGTTGCGCAGTCTCTTTCTCTTTTTGCAGAGTAGCTACAATACGTTTCAAGAGATCGTTAACTTGGATATTGATTTCATCCAAATCTGCATCAGCCTTGCTAGCTGCAACTTTTAGATTTTCTACTTCTTCTGCCAAGGATTGTCTGATTCCTACTTCTTTAACTTGAGCTAAGAATTGCTCTGCTTTGGTTAAGATAGTTTCAACTTGCTCTTTACTTACATGATTGACGTGTTCTTCTTTCTTAAGATCAGGATAGAGTTCTTTTAGGAATTCATAAATTGCTTGCTTAGCAGATTGACTATCAACTGTTTCTTTATCTAAAACTGTTTCATTTACTTTTGCAGTAGCTGGCTGATTTTTCAAAGCCTCTTCTACTTCTTGTTTTGTTTGATAAATGCTTGGGAACAGTTTATTCAAGTCCACAGCCTTACGGAAAGATTGTGATTGATATAAAGTCAAAGTCAAATTAGCAACTTTATTACGAAGCTCATCACTTAAACGACTATCATTTACATGCTCATAGAAGTACTTGATATATTCCACTGTTGTATCACCAGTACGATCATTAAAGTCTTGAAGAGCTTGAAGTTGTGATTCAACCGCTGCTAAACCAGCTTCATCTTTAGCCAACTTAGCTTCTTGGAGTCGAACTAGAAGGTCTTTTTTCGGAAGTCCATAGCTATCAGTATCTAGTGTATTAATTTTATCAATTAATGCCTGATACTTCTTGTCTAATGCATTTGTTTCGACTGGTTTGACACTTTCATCAATATGGATATATTGCTTATCAAAGAGGTCAAGTCTTGCAAGATAACCCGCAGTAGAGTTGGTTGCAAGTTTCTTCATACTCTCAGTAAATTGACCCAAGGCTAACTCAATCTGTCTTTGTTTAATAGGTTGATCTTGATAAATCGTTCTACTTTCAGCTAGAAGTTGATCTACTTTTGCCAAGACTGCCTTCTCATCAAAATCTCCAGGTTGATAGTTGGATTGGAGAGCTGGAATCTTGTTTTTCAAAGCTACTTCATAGCCCTTAGTTTGAACCTTGATATAGTGATTGTGGTCGCCATGAGGAATCACAAAACTACCATTTTCTACCTGTAAGCTATAAGGAGACACACCATCACGTAAGGCAGTAGTATAGAGTTCATTTAAGAAATCAAGTTCTGGATTGCCAGTTTGAAGTGGAAGTCGAACATGTTCCTTACGAACAGCGTAGGGATGGATATGAGTTGGATCATAGGCTTGGTCTGGATTACCAAATACAAAGAATCCGTTTGAAATTCTAATAGCTTCAAGTGGAACACCATAGGTCTTAGAAATGTAAGCAATTTTTTCTTCATCACTAGCATCTCTTGAGAAAGACTCTACCGTTTTAGCAAGAGGTTTTACAGGTTCTGCATCATGATGTGTTTTCAAATGGTCTTGGGCGGCCTTAATTTGCTCTGCTGTCAAATCCTTTTTGAAGAAGTAATGATTGTGGTCACCGTGACTCATGACAAAACCTTGCTCATCCTCACTGATAACGCGATTGGCATCAAAATCATGGCCGTGTTCTTCATGGTGATGACCATGTGCTTCTTCATCATGATCATCATCGTCATCATCATGTGCTGGACTTGGTGTTACTGGCGTTTTACCTCTCAAATGATCTTGTGCTGCCTTGATTTGTTCTGGTGTCAAATCCTTCTTGAAGAAGTAATGATTGTGGTCGCCATGAGTCATGACAAATCCTGCCGCATCTTCACTGATAACTCGATTGGCATCAAAATCATGGCCGTGTTCTTCATGGTGATGACCATGTGCTTCTTCATCATGATCATCATCGTCATCATCATGTGCTGGACTTGGTGTTACTGGCGTTTTACCTCTCAAATGGTCTTGCGCCGCCTTGATTTGCTCCGCTGTCAAGTCCTTCTTGAAGAAGTAATGATTATGGTCACCATGACTCATGACAAAACCTTGCTCATCCTCACTGATGACGCGATTGGCATCAAAATCATGGCCGTGTTCTTCATGGTGATGACCATGTGCATCTTCATCATGATCATCATCGTCATCATGTGCTGGACTTGGTGTTACTGGCGTTTTACCTCTCAAATGATCTTGAGCCGCCTTGATTTGTTCTGGTGTCAAATCCTTCTTGAAGAAGTAATGATTGTGGTCACCATGGGTCATGACAAAACCTTCTGAATCTTCACTGATAATTCGATTAGCATCAAAGCCGTGTCCATCTTCTTCCTCATGGTGGACATGTGAAGTCGCATTACTTGATCCAGTATTAGAAGAACTTCCTACCTCTTCCGTATTAGAGTGTGATGGGGGATTGTTAAGAGATGACTTAGGAATATAATGATAGTGGTCCCCATGTCTTACTATATAAGCATCACCTGTATCTCTGACAATGTCATTAGGGTTAAAGACATAACCATCATCTGCTGCAGTAACACTATTATTCGGTGTCACTGATAAAGGTTGACTGAGAGCTGTAGTATTCCCTGATAAATATGCTTTTGCGGCTGCTAATTCACCTGCCGACAAGTCACTCTTAGGAATGAAATGATAGTGACCACCATGTGGTACTATATAACCATCACCTGTATCTTTAATAATATCTGAAGCATTAAAGACATAACCATCATCAGTAGTATAACGTCCCTGTAACTTAGCTACTGATACTTCTGCGCTAGGTTCTTTCTCGTCTTTACCATGTTCTTGTTTTTGGCGATTGATTTCATCTTTTGTTCGAACATTATCAGCATGAGCTGCATCTTTTAGGTAGACATAATATTTTCCATCTACCTTGATGATATAACCACCCTTGACTTCATTGACAATATCTCCATCCTTAAGTTGGTAGTTTGGATCCTTCATCAAGAGTTCTTCACTAAAGAGGGCATCATAAGGAACTTTCCCATTGTAGTAATGATAGTGATCACCGTGTGACGTCACATAGCCCTGATCTGTAATTTTGATTACAATTTGCTCAGCCTGAATTCCTTCTTTTTGACTAACCTGATTTGGCGTCAAGTTTTCAGTTTTCTGACTGGACTGGCTGCCGTCTACATAAGAGACCCAATTATTGTCCTTATTTTCTTGTGAGCGATGCTGATTCAGCGCATAGGCACAAAGACTCAAGGATACGATAACAGCTGAGCCTGCTGCTATATATTTTTTACTTAATTTCATAATTTCCTCATTTCAATAAGTTTTAAAGCTATTTCATAACTTCTTTTTCTCGGTTAAGCAGTTTTTCTAAACCAGTTATTTAACCGTTTAATTAACTAGTAAACATTCTACCTCTTTTAAGCTTATCTGTCAAGTTTTTTAGTGAAAGATAATAAAATTATTACTTTAAAACTCCTTTCTTAGTTTTTTAGACAAGAAATTGCATCTATACTATCAATAAATAAAAGGACATTATTCTATCCAAATAATAGAACAATATCCTTTCAACTAGATTATCATTAGTCAAAATATTCTAAGGTTTAATTTGCTTAAGAGTTTTAATATCATAGGTTACTAAATCTCCATTCTTATTATAAAATTGAACACCTTCTGAAGAAAAAATAAGGTATTTAGAATCAATTTGAGCAATTTGTGATATTTTATTTATATGATCTTTTAAAGTGGCCTTATCTAATCCATAATCTGGTATATCATCGTAATCATCTTCTTTATTTTCTTCTGCTTTAGGTTTGTCTTTTTCAACCGAAGGATTATTGACAGGCGTATCTGCCTCATTTTGAGGTGTGCTATCCTTTGGTTTTTCATCAACTTTACCTGAATCAGCTTCTTCTTTCTTTGTTTCTGTTTTATTGTCTATCGAAACTAGATTTGAATTAGAAGCAGCATTTGTTGTTTCTTTTTCTTCATTTCTTTTAGCTATCAACTCTTGAGCTTGTTTCCACTCTTTATCTGATAAATCAGACTGATTGATACTTCTCAATGAATCACCGCTAGCTTTTGGAATACTGAAAGATTTATCTGCCCAAATATAGGTTCCCTTTGCCAATACATCCTGAGGATCAAAAATATATCCATCAGGAGTTGCAAACTTGCCTTCTTTAAGTGCTTTCTGAACTTCTTCCGCAGAATGGATAATTTGCCAATTCTGCATTCCAGGACGTTTTTCAAGAGGAGTTACATTAGCAATAACAGATCCAGCATCATCATGACCTGGTTTTGACCAAACTTCAGGACGCACATCAGGATGCTGCATTACATATTTTATAGTTGCTATTTGCTCACTATTTAACCAAGAATAAGGTACGACGTGAATGTGGTCGATATGCGGAATAATGAAGGAAGTTCCAGTATCATACGTAGTATTGGCTGCATGCATAGGCAAGCTAGACACATCAACAGCTAATCTTGGTTTAATTTCTGTTTCTACAATATCATAACGATAATTATCTTTATCTTTAAGCATTAGTTCCTGCTCAGAAAAAGCTATTTGAGTAAGATCGAGTTCTTCACGTGAATAAAAATAATCTTTACCATCTTCATTGATTATATAACCAATTTTACTATTTCTAGAAACTTTATTAGTTACTTTTTTATAATCAAACTTTGGTCTTTCCTTCTCATCTGAGTGAACTGAAGAAACGATGTCATCTGGATTTTTACCAGTTTCTTGAATCCATTTAGCAACCTCATCCAACTCGAATTGTTCTAATTCACCATACCCCATATAATGGAAATGATCTCCGTGTTTAGCAATAACACCTGATTTATCAACAGAATCGATGGAATCTTTGGTAAATACGTATCCATCACTCGTATCATAAGGTTTACCATCTAAACCTTTTCCGTAAGCTTTGATTGGTTGTCCTAAGAACTTATGAACTACTTCTTTTGATACTAAAGGTTTAATATCTGTACCAATTTGATTTAATCCATTTTGACCTTTTAACGGAATTATTCTAGTAATCTTCTGCTCTAAATCAGACATTTGTGAATAAGGGATAAAGTGATAATGGTCTCCGTGAGGCACTGCGACACCATTTGCAGTACGTTTGATGATTTGTGCCGGATCAAAGACGAATCCATCAGATTCCACATGGCGTTCTGATAAAGGTTTGGCATACAATTCATTTAAAAGTGTTGAAATGTCTTCCCCTTGATTTTGATGATAAGTTGGAGTAACAGTCAGATTTGGAGTCTCTGTCAAACTTGGTTGGGCTGGTTTAGCATTATCACTACTTGGTTTACTTGAACTTGCAGTAGAATGTGAGCCTTGTTTCCCATTCCAATAGGCTTGGGCAGCAGCCAATTCTCCTGCTGACAAATCACTCTTAGGGATATAGTGGAAATGATTGCCGTGCGGTACAACAAAAGCATCTCCTGTATCTTCAATCACATCTGTCGGACTAAAGACATACCCATCATCTGTTGTATAGGCTCCTCCAGTCCCTCGATTTGTTGCCTGCGTATTGAGATTAAAGTTTGGTCTAATCGTTGAACTTGGTGTTAAACTTGGTTTCTCAGGACTGCTTGGTTTCGGATTGTCAGAATGACTTTGAACTGGCTGGCCTCCAATTGGCAGATTTCGAGCCAATTTTTCTTCCAAGGCAGACATTTGTGAATACGGAATGAAATGGAAATGATCTCCGTGAGGAACTGCCACACCATTTGCAGTACGTTTTGTAATCTGTGCTGGGTCAAATACTAAGCCATCAGACTCCACATGACGTTGGTTAAGTGGCAAAGCGTACAATTCTTGAAGGAGACTAGCTAAATCTTCACTTTGACTTTCAGGAGCTGTTGCAGGATTTTGAGGTGTCTCAGATTGACTCGTTCTCACACTAGATCTTGTTTCAGCTCTGCTTGAACGATATTCAACCGTACTTAATTGACCACCTTTTCCAGATAAGAAGGCTTGGGCAGCAGCTAATTCACTAGCAGACAAGTCACTCTTAGGAATATAGTGGAAGTGATTGCCATGAGGAACGATATAAGCGTCACCCGTATCTTCGATGATATCAGAGGCATTGAAGATATACCCATCATCCGTTGTATAGCGTCCTTGAGCTCTGGCTGCAGCAACTGCCTGATCGTTAGAACCGCCTCCATGATTACTACTGTGTTCCTGCTTCTGACGTTTAATCTCTTCTTTTGTCCGAATATTGTCCGCATGAGCCGCATCCTTGAGGTAAACATAGTATTTCCCGTCAACCTTAATGACATAACCACCCTTGATTTCATTGACAATGTCTGAATCCTTCAACTGATAATTCGGATCTT
>CAUTTK010000037.1:0-14041 GCA_963541475.1 uncultured Streptococcus sp.
GCAACTATTATAGCATGTTTTATTGATAAAGCTTAAACAGAAAAGCTCCTCGCATAAAAAGCGCGAGAAAGTCAAGGCTCAGGCGATTGTCACAAGTCACGGGAGAATTGTTTCTTTTGATATTGCGCTGAACTATTGCCACGATATGAAGGTCTTCAAAATGAGTCTCAGAAATAAAAGTAAAACGTTTAAAATATTTTCAACAACCTATCGAAATCGACGCAAACGGTTTGGTTTACGAATGAATGTGATTGCTGGTATTATTAATCGTGAACTAGAATTTTATAGTAAAATGAACCCAAAAATAGTACATATAGTATCACAGAAACATCACACATTTTCCAAATTTCACGTAATACCATTTATGGCTGGTTAAAGCTAAAAGAGAAAACAGGAGAATTAAACCATCAAGTAAAAGGAACAAAACCAAGAAAGGTTGATAGAGATAGACTTAAAAACTATCTTACTGACAATCCAGACGCTTATTTGACTGAGATAGCTGCTGAATTCGGATGTCACCCAACTACCATTCACTATGCTCTCAAAGCTATGGGCTACACTCGAAAAAAAAGAACCACACCTACTATGAACAAGACCCAGAAAAAGTAGCCTTATTTCTGAAAAATTTTAATAGTTTAAAGCACTTAGCACCTGTTTATATTGATGAAACAGGATTCGATACTTATTTTTATCGAGAATATGGTCGCTCTTTAAAAGGTCAGTTAATAAGAGGTAAAGTATCTGGAAGAAGATATCAGAGGATTTCTTTGGTTGCAGGGCTAACAAATGGTGAGTTAATCGCTCCAATGACTTACGAAGAGACGATGACGAGCGACTTTTTTGTGGAGTGGTTCAAAATGAAACTCCTGCTTGCTTTAAAGACACCTCATGTCATTGTCATGGACAATGCTAGTTTTCATCCCAAGAACATCTTGGATGAACTCTGCATCCAAGATAAACACTTTTTCTTACCCCTACCACCTTATTCACCAGATTTGAATCCTATTGAGCAAGCTTGGGCTATATTGAAAAAGAAAGTGACGGATTTATTAAGGGAAGTCCCAAATATTTTTGAATGTTTAGAGCGCTTTTTTAAAACTAATTGACTATGTCATTTAAATTTTACTAAAGATTCAAATCTCTTCATAATCACAGTTAAACGCCAACGGTAGAGGGCCCCACTTACAATTAGACTAATAATCAAACCAATCCAGTAAGAATAAGCTCCAAAATCTGTGAGGGAATCAAATACCATAGCCACTGGGATTGCTACACCCCAATAACCAACCAAACCAAGGTAAAAAGGAATAACTGTATCCTTATAACCCCGTAAAATTCCCTGAAGCGGTGCCGCAAAGGTATCTGCTAACTGGAAGAAAAGGCTGTAAGTCAAAAAGCGCGCTGTCAAATCGATAAATTCTGGGTCGTTACCATAAAGACTGGCCACATTTCCTCTAAAAATGTAAAGGAAGGATAAGGTGAAGCCTGCAAAAATGAGGGCCGTCCACCTTCCTAAACTAATATAGGTTTTCGCATCATCAAATCTCTTAGCTCCCACTTCATAAGACACAACTATAGCCATAGCCGATGAGATACTCATAGGGAAGGCGTACATGAGACTTGAAAAGTTCATAGCCGACTGGTGACTAGCGATAATCAAGGATGAGAACTTAGCCATAATCAAGCCAACCACGGAAAAGATAGCTACTTCCGCAAAGACAGTTCCCCCAATAGGCAGACCTAAGCGAACCCCTTCCTTGATTTTATCCATATTAAGAGGAATGCGTTTCTCAAGATGTAGAGCTTTGAGCTTCTCCTGTTTAAATAAAACTAGAACAGAAATACCCAGCAAGACCCAATAGGCCAAAGAAGTCCCTAAACCTGAACCAGCACCACCCAGCTCTGGAACTCCAAAGGCACCGTAAATCAAGAGATAGTTAAATCCACTATTGAGAGGAAGTAACAAAAGCATGAGGTACATGGACAGTTTGGTCAACCCCAACGAATCCAGCAAGGAACGAATGACACTAAAGAGCAACAAGGGGATAATTCCGATAGATAAAAACCAAAGATAGCGAATCGCTACTGCTGCCACTGGTGGTTCTAACCCAATATGATTCAAGATTGGTGGTGCCAAGAAAAGCACCATCCCCAGCAAGAGCACGGATAGGCCCAAGGCCAGATAGATGAACTGGTAAAAATCTGACGCCACTTCTTCCTTTTTCCCTCGCCCTAGATGGTGACCAATGATGGGTACCAAGGCTGATACAATTCCTGTTAGAAATGTAAAAAAAGGATTCCAGATACTGGTCGCCATAGACACACCAGCCAAGTCCATAGTGCTGTATTGACCTGTCATAGTCGTATCAACAAAGGAGGCAGAATAATTTGCAAATTGATAAATCAGGATAGGGAAAAATATCTTTAAAAATAAGATAAATTTGTCTTTAAAATGATGGGTTTGATACATATAGTCTCTCTATTTTTCTAGTTTACAGAGCAGACTTCTACCTAGTTTTTATAGACGATTTGTCCCTTACAGATAGTGTATTTAACCTGCCCTTTTAAGCTTTCACCGATGAATGGTGAATTAGCTGCTTTGGAAGCAAAATGGGAATCCACAAGGCGGTCAACCTTAGCATCAAAAATAGTGATGTCCGCTGGACCATTCTCAGCCAAGTAACCTGCTTCAAAGTTGTAAAGCTTGGCTGGGTTATATGTCATTTTTTCGAGTAATTCCATCAAGCTCAACTCCCCAGCTTCCACCAAATAAGTTAAACCGAGAGAAAGAGATGTTTCCAAACCAGTCATACCAGATGGCGCTTTGGTAATATCTTCGACATTTTTCTCATCTGCATGATGAGGCGCGTGGTCAGTCGCGATAACTGTGATGATGCCTGATTTAAGGCCTTCGATAACAGCACGACGGTCTGATTCCAAGCGAAGCGGTGGATTCATCTTAGCATTGCTACCTTGAGTCAAAAGAAGTGCTTCTGTCTTAGAGAAATGCTGTGGCGCTACTTCTGCTGTGACTTGCGCACCCAAACCTTGAGCAAACTCCACTACTTTAACACTTTCTTCCTTAGACAAATGCTGAATATGAACATGAGCCTTAGTTGCATAGGCAATCATGACATCACGCGCCATCATAGCATACTCAGCCACCCCAGTCGCACCGCAGATATGGAAATGTTCTTTAGCGATATTTTCGTTAAATCCAAGAACACCGTTCAATTCTGGATCTTCCTCATGAAGACTGATAAAGGTATTGAGTTTCTTAGCTTCTTCCATGGCTTTCTTGACCACTTTACTGCTCTCAAGAGGAATACCGTCATCAGAAAAACCAACGGCACCTGCTTCTAAAAGCGCCTTAAAGTCAGTCAAGTCTTGGCCATTAAAATTCTTAGTAATGGTCGCAACTGTCTTGACATTGATTTTTTCCTTGGCAGCTGACTGGAGAACTTCTTGCAAAGTCTCTACATCCGAGATGGTTGGACTAGTATTAGCCATCATGACGACAGTTGTAAAACCACCAGCAGCTGCTGCTAGGGCACCCGTATGAATATCTTCTTTATGAGTTTGTCCAGGTTCACGGAAATGCACATGAATATCGACCAAACCAGGAGCAACTACAAGACCAGTAGCATCAATTATCTCTGCTCCTCCTTCTTCTTTAATCTCAGGCGCAATTTCGACAATTTTCCCATCTTGAACTAAGACATCACACACTTGATCCAAACCAGACTTGGGATCCATTACACGACCATTTTTGATTAGTAGCATCTGCTTTCTCCTTTATTCATAGAAATCAACTTGGGTATCCAACAATTTATCCCCATCATAAACAAACTTGGCTGAAAAGAAGGGTTTATTCTCTAAAAGCCACCCAACAAAGGTATGGTCACCTTCCCAAGTCGGCTTACTCAAAACCTCGTCATAGGGAACCCATTCTAGCGTTCCCTCGTTGCAGTCAATCAAGTCCCCTTCAAACTCTGTCACCTTAAAAACATAAGTGTACCAGTCTAAATCTGGCGTAAATTCAGGAAAAGTGATGACACCTTTTAGAACTGGCTTGGCTTTCAGTCCTGTCTCTTCGAGGATTTCACGCGCCGCGCATTCCTGAGGGGTCTCTCCTCGCTCTAGCTTACCACCCACACCAATCCATTTGCCTTCATGGACATCATTGGGTTTCTTATTACGATGGAGCATGAGCAGTTCTTTTCCGTTATCAATGTAGCAAATCGTCGCTAACTGAGGCATATTTTCTCCTTATCTAAGCCAATCGATTGGCTCTTGTCCTGTCTCTTTTAAGAATGCATTAGCCTTGGAAAAAGGCTTGGAACCCCAAAATCCTCTATAGACTGACAAAGGACTGGGATGGGCTGATTCGATAATCAAGTGATGAGGATTGGTAACCAAGGCCTTCTTCTTACGTGCATAGGCTCCCCAGAGTACAAAAACTACTGGCCTGTCTAGATTATTGACCACCTGGATCACGGCATCCGTAAATGGCTCCCATATCTGACCAGCATGACCATTGGCCTGTCCAGCAGGAACAGTTAAACAAGCATTAAGAAGCAAGACTCCTTGCTCAGCCCAAGCTGTCAAATCATGGGATTTCTTAACTCCGATATCATCTGACAATTCTTTCAAGATATTTTGCAAGGATGGCGGAGCTGGGATAGAGTCAGGTACAGAAAAACTCAAGCCCTGCGCCTGACCTGGTCCGTGATAAGGATCTTGCCCCAGAATCACCACCTTAACTTCTTCAAGCGGTGTTGTCAAGAGAGCCTGAAAAACCTTTTCCTTGGGTGGATAAATAGTCCCCTGAGCATAGACCTGCTCCATAAACTGATTGATTTTCCCAAAATAACCCTCAGGTAATTGCGCCTTAATCAAAGCATGCCAAGACGAGTGTTCCATAGCCGACTCCTTCGTTTTTACTGCCTCTATTATAGCAAAAAGTGGCTTTCTAAACCACTTTTTACAGTTTATCTAAATAATCCAGCAAGCATTGGTAAGAATGGACTTCGTAAGTCGGCTGGGCTTGTGTGTGATTTTCAACGCGATGAGGGTTGTACCAGATAGTGTCAATCCCCGCATTATTGCCACCTTGGATGTCTGCGGTTAGGGAATCTCCAATCATCAGCGTCTTTTCTTTGCTAAAACCTGCAATCTGTTGGCCAATCTTTTCATAAAAGAGAGCATCAGGCTTTTGTGTTTGCAATTGCTCAGAGATAAAGACTTGATTGAAATAAGGTGCTAGACCAGATTGAGCTAAACGTCCCGTCTGAATGGCAGTAATACCATTTGTCGCAGCATACAGCTCATAATCTCGCTCAATAAGGCTGTCCAAAAGTTCATGAGCGCCTGAAAAAGTTTGCCCCTGTTGGGCGAGGTAAAATTGGTAACGCTGGGCTAGAAAACAACCGTCTTTTTCCTGTCCAAAATGATCAAATAAACGAGAAAAGCGCGTGTTAACCAGTTCTTGTTTACTGATTTTCTTTTGCTCTAAGTCCTTCCAGAGAGCCTTGTTCATAGGAACATAATAGTCTTTATAAGCCTGAATATCTGCAACCCCTTCTTCTTTTAGAAGTTGCGTCAAAGCCACATCCTCAGCAGCATCAAAATCAAGAAGAGTGTGGTCAAGGTCGAATAGTAGAAATTTGTAGGACAATTTGGTGTTTTCCTTTCTAAAATAAACAACTTTCACTTCATTCGGTTGTTTAATGTAAAAACTTAAAAGTAGTAAAGTATAACAAAAATAATAGTTCCAATTGATTAACTAACCCATACTATTCTAGTGAATTATAGAAAAATCTTCTATAAATTCGAGCAATAGTTAAAATACAAACAAATATAATTCCCAAAATAGATAACACTATTTTCACAAAATTCATTTCAGAGCCTATTACATAGATATGAAAAAGAGGGGCTAGTCCTACACATAGAGACAATAGATAATTACTAAATCTTATCTCACCAATTCCTGCAAAAAAATGTTTCATTTTAAATATTCTCCTTTGAAGCCCCTAATGTTTAAAAATAATGACTGCTTAAAATTAAACAGCTCTAAAATCTAAATATTTGTCAGAGATAAGCTATACTAAGATTATTTTTTAAGCACAACCTTCTTGCTCTTATGGTTTAATTATATTATAACACTATAAAATTTTCAATTTAATTGATATTTACCATTTAATCATATTCGATGAGTTGTATTTTACAGATTAATATTATTTAGCCTTCTTTTTTAGTCACTTTTTAATTCTCAAATTTCCTTTGTTTATACAACCATAATATTATTGAAAAACAACTTGAGATTAAAGATTTTCATCCTCTTTTTATTCTGGTAGCACTACACACTCAACTCAACCAATTTATAAAATTCACCTTTCCTATCCATCAAGTTATCAAAAGAACCATCTTCAACAATAACTCCATTTTTCATAAAAAGAATTCTATTGTATTTCTTCAACATGCTCTTATTTAACTTATGCGTAACAACAAGAACCGTCAAATCTTGAATTTCTAAAATTGAATTTTCAATTTCAGTAGTAACTTTATTATCTAAAGACGAGGTAGCCTCATCTAATAATAAGATTGGTGTTTTTCGAATTAAAGCACGCGCAATACTAAGTCTCTGTCTTTCTCCCCCAGATAGATTTGATCCATTCTCGCCACATAAAGTTTGTAGACCTAATTCATTTTCTAAAAGATAACTTTCTAAGCCAGACTGCTGTACAGCTTTTTTTATATCATCTTCAGTAAAGGATTGACTAAGGGTAATATTTGCTTTTAAAGTATCATCAAAGATATAAACATCTTGCTGAACAATAGTCATTAAGTTATAAAGGCTCTCTGCTGAAATAGCTTGCAAATCTTGATTATCAATTGAGATATACCCACTTGTTACATCATAGAAACGCAGTAATAGATTGAGTAAAGTCGATTTTCCACTGCCTGACATACCTACTATTGCAATTTTTTCCCCCTTTTTGATCTGCAAAGATAAATTATTAAAAATCTTTTCCTCAGCATTAGGGTAGGAAAAATCTACATTTGAAAAAGAAATGACATCATCAAAATATTCTTTCGTTTTACCAGTTTGAAGTTCGATTACATCTTTTACCTCAAATGAATTCAGTGTAGCCTGACCTTCACGGAATTTACTCATTCCCATACCAATTTCATTTAGTGGCATTACTACAAAATTGACTAGTTGAACAATAGCTGTAACACTCCCAATTGTGGTATGCCCACCGAAGACCAGATACATTCCTCCACCAAAGGCTACTAAAAAAACAATCATCCCTGAAAGTTGAGAAATAACATTAGATAAAACATCAAATTTCCCTTTGATGAAATATATCTCATCCAATTTTTCACTTTCGTTTTTGTAATCTTTACCGATAGCCTCTTTCACATTAAAACTCTTTATAACTAGAAATCCTGCTAAAATATCTTTAACCTTAGCTAAATATTTCTGATCGGCTATCATAGAGCTATTTTGTAGAGAGGCTGATTTTTGTCCAATAAATCCTGAAATCATCATAGGAATAATGCTAGCAATGATAACTAATAAGGTCAAAAACCAATTACCTATAAACATGGCTACTAGTGAGAAAATCATTAAGGAAATATTTTTTGAAATATTAAAATATTGGTGCAAATAATCCTGCTCAATTTTCTTCATGTTCTCAGTTAATATTGAAATAAATTTCCCTGATTTTTCCTTAGAAAATTCTCTATAATCCCTATCTAAAATAGATTTAAACACCTTATTTTTGTATCTTGACATAATCTGCCTAACAAGTTTATTTCTTAATCGAAGGGATATAAAATTAAGACTGGCATAGATAAATATTACGATAGCACCTATTAGTATCGCTTGGGTTAGAGCTTCCCTATTTTGGGACATTCCACTATCAATTATAATTTTAATAGAATAAGCAAAAGCAATATTAGTTAAAGGAACTAGTATATTAAAAATCATGAAAGTATAAAAAGACTTCTTATGGTACTTTGTCAATTGTTTCATTCCTAATCTACCTCATAATTCTTAAATTTCATTTAGAAAATGTGACATAAAATATTCTTCTAAGTCAATATTCTCTCTCCTAAGCTCTTTCATAGAGACCTGTTCTAGCATTTGTCCATTTTTGATAACACCAATCTTATCTGCTATCTGTGAAATTTCCGATAAAATATGACTTGAGATGAATATTGTAACACCACATTCCTTAGAAAGAGACAACAAAAGATTCCGAATTTCTTGAATTCCTATTGGATCTAAACCATTGATTGGTTCATCTAAAATTAACAATTTAGGTTTTGTTAGGAAAGCCCGAGCTAAACCAAGTCTCTGTCTCATTCCTAACGAAAACTCTTTTACTTTTTTAGTCGTATTTTTTAATCCGACCATCCTTAAGGCTCTTATTATATCTGATTCGGTAATATTTTTCCTCATATATTGCGCGTGAATTTCCAAAATTTCTTTTGCAGTACAATTTTCATAAAAAATTGGTGTTTCAATAACACTTCCAACCTGACTTAGAATCTCCTCTCTGTGATCTTGTAAATTTTTTCCAAAGATTTCAATACTACCAGATGTAACAGTTGATAAGGATAACATGCATTTCATTAAAGTTGTTTTCCCTGCGCCATTTGGTCCTAAAAATCCATAGATTTCTCCTTCAGAAATTTGTAAGTTAATACCACTTAAAATTTCTTCCTTAGCAATAGTTTTAAAAAGTTCTTTTATTTCAACAATATTTCCCATCTCTATACCTCGCTTTCAATGTCGGATTTCAATGTGAGAGCTTTTTCTTCAGAAGCATAAATACCGATTTATCCAGCTCTTCTTTTAAAGTAATCATTAAAGAATTATCATTTTACTTCCATTAAATTCAGCTATACTACTTGATATTAATATCTGTTCTCGAAATAGTATAAATTGAAAATGAAACAATCATTAAACTTATGAAACTAGCAAATATTAAGAAGAATAAGTTATCAACAAAGTTATTCGTTAAACTGCCTGGACTTACATTTGAAAGTAATGCCGCTAAACCAAGTCCTGTAAGCATTGTTATAGCTGTTGAATGCTTAATCATGCCTAAAACAAATGGTAGTATTCCGATTAATACCGTCCCAAACGTAATTCCAGCTAAGTCAATCATTTGATTAGCTACTGGGATATAATTTGATTCGGTTAAAACTGCTACTAATTTAATTAATAATTGAATAACTAAATGTGCAGTAAAATGAGCAATAAATGATATCAGAATTACTGTAAGTACTTTTCCCCATAGTAACTTTATTTTAGAAACAGGGTAGGAAAACAGCTGAAAAATTGTTCTTCGTTTAAATTCATCAATAATAATCGTAGACAATAAATAAGATTCGAAAATTAAAAATGCTGCTTTGGTAAATAAAGATGAAAATAATGAAGTTGCAATTGCCCAACCTTCCCATTTACTAGTAATTCTAATATTATTGGTACTCTGCCCAACAAACTCTCCTAGTTTATTATCAGTACCTAATCCCATAATAATGATTACTGTAATACCTAACACTATAAATATAGTACACAACCAGGCTAAAAATAATTTTGATTTTGAAACTTTATTTAATTCAATTTTAATAAGCGACAACATAGATTTTTCCTCCAAAAAATTTTGTTAATATTAATG
Source organism: uncultured Streptococcus sp. (assembly GCA_963541475.1). Taxonomy (GTDB): domain Bacteria; phylum Bacillota; class Bacilli; order Lactobacillales; family Streptococcaceae; genus Streptococcus. The sequence goes on from CAUTTK010000037.1 coordinate 9,696, forward strand.
GCACTATTCAAAAAGCACTTAACATACTTTCGGTATGTAAAAATTTAAAAACAAACATACCATGGGTATGTATAGTAGTATTTTTAATACCATATCTAGAGTATGGTATTTTTTATATATCAATACGTAAAATTTATTTAGTACTTTTTAAGTGATCAAATAATTTGAAAATTACTTCCATCATTTCATCAGTAATCAACTGCACCCCTAGTCCTTCAAAAGTAAGTTTAATGAAATTCATTTTACGCTTTAATTCTTCTACTGAATAAATAGAAATTTGGAACCCAATCCAAATATTCAAAGTTAACACAATCAAATCAGCTAGCTCTTCTGGATATGCTGTTTTAATTGATTTATCTTCAACACCTTCGAAAACTTTTTCTCTAATTCCTGGTAAAAAATCAGAAAATAAATTTAGATACTGTTCGCCTAATAAACGTGGACTTCTTAACATAATTGAAGCTGAGTATACGAGTCTTTGTTGTTCAAAATTAGAAAAAGAATCCATCAAAGAATTTTGTATTTTTTCTAATGCAGTATCTCCTCTCCAATTATAATTTAGAATTTCTTGATTATTTTCACTAATGATTGATTGCAATATTTCATCTTTAGACTCGAAATGATGATAAATAACACCTTTCGTCAATCCACCTAACCCATCGATTATATCTTGTATTGAGGTATTATCAAATCCTTTTTCTAAAAATAAATCTTTCGAAACTTCTAATATTTTCCTTCTTGTTTCTTCCGGATTTCTATTCCTTGCCATTATAACTCCTTTCCAACATACTAACGGTACGTAGTCTCATTATAATGCAAGAAACTAATAATGTCAAGATTCTTACTTTATCCCCTCTAATTTTCAAAATTTATTGGTAAAACACTATCCTATACAATTGACAGCTCAAATCTTTCAGAATAGAACAATCCTAACTATCGAATACCCTGATTTCATAAATATCTATGTAATTCTAGACCTAGAATTCCTATAAACTAGATGTTTTCGCACTATTCTAAGCCATTGATAGCCTTAAATTTTAATTTTTGAAGGATTCTAAAGTTAGAATTGCTCTAAAACAAGAAAAACGAAGGTATTCGAAACCTAGAAGAACACATTCACACCTCAACTATGACACTTACAATTCTTCTGATGAGCTTTGAGTTTTTTACCAGCCCAATCATAGTGGCTTGACGTGCTACTAACAAAGTAGGAACCTAGACTTGTCCCTCCCGTCCACTTATAGATACCTTTGGTAAAGAGTTCGTCATTGCTAAAAACTTCTATCAACTCTAAAACCTCCCGATGTGATTGTTCTAGGAGTCTAGTCGCTTCTTCTAAGGAGGTTTTCTGGTGCTTCTTCCAAAAAGCGACATTCATTTCTCCATAAGTTTTCCAATTATAAGGTTCAGGGAGAAAAGGTCTTTCGTGACCTTTTTGATTAGAATGTACCCAAGTCAAAAGTAACTGCTGCCATTCATAAAGATGGATCAAGACATCCCGTAGATTCTTATCCCTTTTCCAGTGTGCTTCTTTTTTCTTTTGGTCTCTTAAAAAATCAAATGGAGTCTGTAGCTCATCTTCACTTAGTTGGGAGATGAAACGATTGAGCTTTTCATAGTTTTCCTTAGAGGCCAGCACCAGCTCCTCTTTTGTTTTCGGTCTAGACACAGAGCTCTCCTTCCATTTAGACTGTGGTATTTTCTTACTTCATTATACCACAGGCAAAAACTGGCTGTTCCTCTCAACAACCAGTTTCTTTATTTTTAAGTTAATTTCTTACTATTCTTCTTCTGAAGGAAGAGCGATACTATAGCCAGCAAAGCAAAGGCAATACCAACATACCAGTATGGTTGATCTAGGGCCGTTGAACGACCTGATAGATTAACGATTCCGCGAAAAAGCATACCAGTTGTTAGAACAGCTACTGACGAGTTCCATAAGTTTAGACTGATTCGCCCTAAGTTTGGAATGATTTTCAACAATAATGCCAGAATGACGCCCCCTACTAGGGGGACTACAAAAAGATAGTGCATATGAAGGGAGGTTTCCCCAAAACTGAAAGACTCGTAGATACGGCTAAATACTAAAAAGAAAATAGTAAGAATGCTATAGCCGACTAGCGTCTTTTGGAGGCGTTTGTTTTTATTTTTAGTAACCGATGTAGACAATATCACTCACCGCCCTTTCTGATATTTTACTTCCACCTGTAGTCGGTTTATTGATTACCTGACCATTAAAGTAGAGAGTTGAAGAACCTCCACCATCTAGGTTGTAGGCCGTCTTCACTCCGTAAGATTTCATCACTTCTGCCATCTGGTAAAGAGACAAGCCCTTGCTCTCCGAGGTACGACCATCTGAAACAACAATGATATAGTGGTTTTCATCGATAATTCCAATAGCTGTACGAGGATTTGAAGCCATAGCCTGACCAACTTCTGTATTGATACCGACAGAAATCTCACCATTTTCAACTAGAGACGGACCAAATGCCAGTAGATTAACTACACCATCTTGAACTAACTGGTCAGCTGAGATTTGGTTCTCGTAAATGATTTTAAAAGAGCCATCCTTGTAAATGGCAAGGTCACCATTACTAGCGTCTTCACGGACACTATCCCGATAGACGACACCATTACGGATAACATAACCTAAGCTATTAGCTCCATAGTAGTCGCCATTGACAGCTAAAATAGCATTGTTTTCAGCTGCTGTCACAGAGGTTTTGGATGTGACGTTGGTTCCATAGGAGTTTTGAGCTAGGGCTGTTTTCAGATAATCTGCAGAGCTCAGAGTCACATCCGCCACATAGATTTGCGTATCATTCACCGTCTTTTCAGTTAGCTTGACACTGATATTTCCATCTGAATAGCTAGTAGCTGTCACTTGGGCATTTTGGACTGCCTGACTTGCTACTTCTGTGTTAGATGTAGAACTGGTATTAGATACAGTGGAAATAGTCTCTGCTAGGACGAATGTCTTTAACATCGAATAGGTAAATGAGCTTGTCAGGAGCAAACCAAAGACCGAAGCGTATAGATAAGCTTTCTTAAAAAATTTCATACTGGATAACAAGTCCTTTCTTTGAAAATAAATCGTGTCTGAACAGTCCAAGATACCACAAAGAGAAGCATTCCTACAAAAATTTTAGCCATGAATAAATTGATTCCGAAACCTGTATTAAAAAGGCTAATTAGGAGAGTATCTAAGAAAAAGAGAACAACAGACAAGGTTAAATAACCTGCACCTGTTTTTAAATTACTTGCTTTATTTTTAAATACCAATTTTTTATTAGTCGAAAAGTTGAAGATAGAGCTGGTCACACGAGCCAGCCCATTTGATAGGAGGAGGTGTAAACCTGATGGAATAAAGCTCAAGAAAAGAATAGAAAAAGCATAAACTAGATAATCCACGATAAAACTACTCAATGATGAAAGAGCGAATTTCAAAATGTTTTTGTAAATCATTAAACCATCTCGAATAGGTCGGAAGTGAGAAGCTTGATTGTCGTTTATATAGACTGTTTCAATAGGAACTTCCAAAATCGGATATTGCTTGCTGGCTTCCAATAGCATGTTCATTTCATACTCATAGCGTTGTCCTTCCACTTCCATCATAAAAGGAATCAAGTCTGTCGTGAAAGCACGAAGTCCTGTCTGTGTATCCGAAACTGCTACGCCTGTTTGGATTTTAAATAAGATACGTGTCAAGCTATTTCCAAAGCGACTACGCAAGGGAACCTTGCCAGTAAAAGCACGAACACCAAGAACCAGAGTGCTAAGATTTTCGTTGGCCTTGTTACTAGTGCGGAGTATGTCCCAAATCTTGTGTTGACCATCCGCATCTGCTGTAACGATAGTTCCAGGCATCTTGAGGGATTGAATGTAAGCAAAAGCTGTTTTCAAAGCTTGTCCCTTACCTTGATTGATCTGATGACGAATTACAGTCCCATAGTTTTCAGCTCGAGCAAAGATTTCTTGGCATTCAGGAGAACTACCATCATCAATCACAATGATTGAAAAATCACTTTTATCGTGAATTTTTTCAATCAGTGTTAGCAGATTAAAATCAGGTTGGTATGCTGGAATAACTAGATAATTCATATCCGCACCTCTTTCTTTTTGTTTGTATAAGTATACGTTAACTTGCTTAAAAAATCCTTATAACTGCTTTTTTATAAAAATAAATTGATGATTTCTCAAAAATAGACCATAAATAGAAAACTCCATAGAAATGATTTCTACAGAGTTAGAACAGTATCTTTATAATAAATCTCTATAACTTATCCTTTAGTTTCTCAACAAAGAGATAGGCTGCTGGACAGGTCAAAGTATTCTTAATCGTCAAA